>PKVZ01000162.1:0-14626 GCA_003131635.1 Acidobacteriaceae bacterium | reverse complement strand
TTTCAGAGTTTCAATCTGATTGGCGATCTCACAGTTTATGAAAATGTAGAACTGCCCCTGACCTACCGCCAGAAAATGCCCGCCGCCGATCGCAAGAAACGCGTGATGGAATCACTCGAACGAGTGGGCATGGCACACCGCGTGCGGCACTATCCTTCCCAGCTCTCCGGCGGACAACAGCAGCGTGTTGCCGTGGCGCGTGCTCTTGCCGGACATCCTTCCATCCTGCTGGCGGACGAGCCTACTGGAAATCTGGACTCCCGTAACGGCGAGGCCGTGATGGAGTTGCTGCAGAATCTACACGCTGACGGAGCCACCATCTGTATGGTGACGCACGACCCGCGCTTCGCCAAACACGCCCAGCGCGAAGTACATTTGTTCGATGGCAAAGTGGTGGCAGAAGATGAACTGAAAAAGCTGATGGCGGATGTGCATGCATGAATGGCTTGACCCAGGAGCTGCTGCGGCCGTTGCCATTTCGAAATCCTTACCGCCTGGTAAGAATCTTCTTCGCCCGCCGCGCCGCCAAGGTCGATCCCATGGTGGCGCTGCGCTATGAGTGAGGTCGAACCATGACAGGGCTGGCACAAGATCTTCGCTACGGACTGCGGCAACTGCGCAAGAGTCCCGGCTTCACCGCGGTCGCCGTGCTGACCCTGGCGCTGGGAATTGGCGCGAACACTACTATCTTCGGCCTGCTCGATCAAGCGCTGCTGCGCAGCCTGCCGGTGAAAGAGCCCGACCGCCTGGTGCTGCTGAAATATTCCGGCAGCAATACCGGGCATCTCAGTTCACGGGCAGATGGAAAGACTTACTTTTCCTACCCTATGTATCGCGATCTCCGTGATCGGAATTCCGTCTTCAGCGGAATCATCGCAACCGATTGGACGCAAGCCGGCTTGCAATGGCGCAATCAGCCGGAACTCGTCGCCACGGAATTGGTTTCCGGTAACTACTTCGATGTGCTCGGCGTTCAGCCGGCGCTGGGCCGGTTGCTGCTTGCTTCCGATGACACTCAGCCCAACGCCAATCCTGTCGCCGTATTGAGTTTCAATTACTGGCGGCGCCGCTTCGACGCCGATCCGATGGTTTTGAACCAGACCATTCTAGTGAACGGCCATCCCTTCACCGTGGTTGGCGTGGCCCAACCCGGCTTTCACAGCGTTGTGATGGGCGACACTCCCGACCTGTTCGTCCCCATGATGATGAGATCCGAAGTCATGCCGGGAAGTGACGATCTTGAGGATCGCCGTTCGAGCTGGCTCAACATCATTGCCCGGCTGAAGCCTGGCATCAGTCGTGAGCAGGCAGAGGCAGGCATCAATCCGTTGTGGTCGGCGATACGCGCTGACGAGCTAAAGCGGATCGGGCACAGCACAGAGAATTTCCGGGAGAACTTCGTGGCCAGGTCTCATCTGTCACTTCTCGACGGCAGGAAAGGATTTTCTCCGCTGCGTAGTGATCTGCAAACTCCGTTGCTCATCGTGATGGCGATGGTGGGCCTGGTTGCGCTGATGGCTTGCGCCAATGTAGGTAGTCTGCTGCTGGTGCGCGCGGCGGGCCGGTTGCGCGAAATGTCCGTGCGCTATGCGATGGGAGCAAAACGAGAACGGGTGATTCAACAACTCCTGGTAGAAGGACTATTGCTGGGCCTGACCGGCGGAGCGCTCGGCATTATCCTGGCGCCCCAGATTTTATCCCTGCTCATTCGCATGATCTGGGGCAACACCGGCATGGAGTTGCCGTTCTCCTCGCACCTTGATTTGAGAATTCTCCTTTTCAATTTCACACTGGCAGTGGCGGCAAGCCTGTTTTTCAGCTTGGCGCCAGCCTTGCAGTTCTGGCGTCCGAACCTGGCGCCGGCGCTGAAGCAACAAGTGATAGCGGGAGGAGGGCCGCTGCGCTTCCGCCGCATTGCGGTTGGCGTGCAGATCGGATTGAGCCTCCTGCTGTTGGTGGGCGCCGGACTTTTCATGCGCACGCTGCATAATCTCAAGTCACTGGATGTGGGATTCGCCACCGATCATATCGTGACCTTCAGCATCGATCCATCTCTCGCCGGATATCAGTCCGCCCAGAACCTGGAAGTTGATTCCCGAGTGCTGCGCACCCTCGCGGCCGTTCCGGGAGTGCGCTCAATTGCCGGCACAACCGATCCGGAACTTGCGGATGACAATTGGGCTAACAATATTACGATTGCCGGCTACACCGCAAAAGAAGATGAAGATATGAACGTCGAGCACCCGAAGGTAAGTCCCGGCTATTTCTCCAGCATGGGGATGCCGCTGCTTGCGGGCCGCGAGTTGAGCGATGCGGATCGGGCGGGGACGCAAAAGGTTGCGGTGGTCAACGAAAGTTTCGCGCGCCACTTCTTCGGCGATCCTCAGCGCGCCCTGGAACATTACATGGGCAACGGCGGCGGCGAGAAGGAAAAGCCCGACATCGAGATCGTCGGTGTCGTCAAAGACGCAAAGCATACCGGAGTTCGAGAGGAAATCAGACGCACCGTTTTCTCACCCTATCTGCAGGAAACCGATCCCGGCGGAATGGCCTTCTACATTCGAACCTGGCAGACCCCGGAGAGCGCGGAATCGACCGTCCGCCGCGTTATGCAGGCACTCGATTCGAAGCTGGTGCTCGACAAGTTCCGGACCATGGACGAACAGATCGCCGACAACTTGACCGCCGCACGCGTGGTCGCATTTCTGGCAGAGAGCTTCGGAGCCCTCGCCGCTCTTATGGCCGCTATTGGCTTGTATGGTGTGCTGGCTTACTCTACCGCGCAGAGAACTTCGGAGATCGGTATTCGGATGGCGTTGGGGGCGAGCCGGGCCTCGGTGGTACGCGTAGTATTGGTCGAGGTGCTGTGGCTGACAGGAATTGCAATCGCCATAGCCCTGCCGGCATCGCTGCTGCTAGGCGCGGCGGTGCGCAGCCAATTATTCGGCATTTCGAGCAGCGACCCGCTCACGCTGTCCTTGGCTACGCTACTGATCCTGGTGGTTGCGATTGTTTCTGCGCTACTGCCCGCGCGCCGCGCGGCGAAGGTCGATCCCGTGGTGGCGTTGCGCTACGAGTGAAACCTATGGAGACGTGGCTGCTGCAAGACGTTCGATATGGATTGAGGGCGCCGAGGAAATCCCCAGGGCTGACGGCTATTGTGGCGATCACGATCATGCTGGGCGGTACGAGTAAGCCGCATTTCTGATGTAAATTTGTTCAGGAAAACATGATTCAGCTCAAGAATCTGGAACGCAGTTATAAAACTCCCGCCGGACAAACCTGGGTGCTTCGCCGCATCAACCTGGAAATTCGCGAGGGCGAGTTCATCACCATCATGGGCCCGTCCGGAGCAGGGAAGTCCTCCTTATTAAATGTCCTCGGTCTGCTCGACGATAGCTGGCAAGGCGAATACTGGTTTCGCGAGCAGGCTGTCCACGAGATGAAGCGCAAACAGCGCGGCGAGGTGGCCAAGCGCAACATCGGCATGGTATTTCAGAGTTACCACTTGCTGGATGACCTCACCGTCGGCGAGAACATAGACTTGCCGCTTTCCTACAAAGATGTTCCGCGCAGCCAGCGGCAAAGCTTGGTGGCCAACACACTCGACCGGTTTCGGATCGTTGCCAAGAAGGATTTATTCCCCAGCCAGTTGTCCGGCGGTCAACAGCAGCTCGTGGGCGTTGCCAGGGCTGTAATTCACCAACCCGCGCTCTTGCTTGCCGACGAGCCGACGGGCAACCTGCACTCCTCACAGGCGAAGGAAATCATGGAACTATTTCGCGAACTGAATCAGCAAGGAACCACGATCGTTCAAGTCACCCACTCGGAGGCCAATGCAGCATACGGCTCCCGAACCATTCAGCTGCGCGATGGCTGGATGTTAAGCGACACCTCGAACCCGGAGCTTCGGCCCTACGAGGCGGTGCGGCAATGAGAATGAGAANNGAGAACGAGAACGAGAATGGCTATAGGTGCGGGACAGTGCCGAAGGATTCTGGCGGGGTTTCTCATGTGTCTTACTGCCACGGCGCCGGCGCAAACGAACTCTGCAGTTTCCATTGAGATGCCAAAGTCGCACAATCCTTTGAGTGCATATTCGCCGAGTGAAGTTCCTGCGCCGCAGCTCACCAATTCCCCGCTGTTAACTCAGCTCATCCGTGATGGCAAGCTGTACCTATCGCTCAAAGACGCAATCCGGCTGGCCTTGGAGAATAACCTGGACCTGGCGATTGCCCGCTACAATTTGCCCATTGCCCTTACCGATATTCTGCGGACCCAAGCTGGCGGAACTTTTCGCGGGGTGAACACCGGCGTGGTGCAGGGAACTCCGGGCGGAGGAGTGGGCGGCTTCGGGGCTGGAGCTCCGGGGGCGGGCGCAGGAGGCACGACTGGGGGCGCGGGCGGCGCTGGCGCGGGTGCTTCCGGACTAGTGCAGTCGACTTTGGGCGCCGGCACTCCAGTCCTATCTTATGACCCGGCGATTACTGGCACGGTCGGTGCCGAGCATCAAACCTCTCCTCTGGCCAATCTGCAAATTTATGGGGTGCCTTTGTTGCAGCTCAATACCGGGCAAGCCACAGTTGGCTATACGCAGGCCTTCGCGACCGGTACCAGCGTATCGGTGCAGTTCAACAACAGCCGCCAGACGACGAATAGTCCTTTCTTCAATTTGTCTCCCGTGCTCAGTTCGATGTACCGCTTTTCCTTTCAGCAACAGTTGCTCGCCGGATTTGGACTCGGCCCTAATCTCCGTTATCTTCGGATCGCGAATAACAACCGAAAAATTTCCGATATCGCCTTCAAAGATCAGGTGATCACCACGGTCACGCAGATCGAGAACATTTATTGGGACTTGGTGGACGCTTATCAGCAGGCACAAGTAAGTGAACAGTCATTGGCCTTCGCCCAGCAGTCGTTCGACACCGCCAAGAAACAGCTCAAGCTGGAAAGTATTCCAGAGATGGATGTAATGCGCGCGGAAGCCGAAGTTTCAAAGCGCGATCAGGATGTGACCGTGGCCCGAACCACGCTGCAGTTGCAGGAATTGCTGATCAAGAATGCCCTGACCAAAAGCCTGGATGATCCTGTGTTGGCGGCCATGCCCGTGATTCCTACGGACCACCTGGAATCGACCCATGCGCCCGCCAATCAGGCGGTTCAGGACCTCATCGCCCAGGCGCTGCACGACCGTCCCGAACTTGCCGAGTCGGACATCGATCTGGTGAACCGCCAGATCAGCAATAAAGCCGCGAAAAACGCGTTGTTGCCATCGCTCTCGCTGGTGGGATTCTATGGAGGGTCGGGCTTGGCCGGGCCGCTGAACCCGGTGTATAACATCCCCGGCATCCCGAACTCGTCCACCGTACCCACTGACTTCTCCGGCGCCATCGAAAACGCATTCAACAATACCGCTCCCGACTACTACATCGGACTGAATCTGAACATTCCACTCCGCAATCGCGTAGCCAAGGCCGACCAATACCGTTCCGAGTTGGAATACCGCCAAGCCGAACTGCGCCGGGAACAATTGAGAAAACAAATCCGCATCGAAGTTCGCAATGCTCAGTACGCTCTGGAACAAACGGCGTCTCGTGTCGATGCCGCCGGCAAAGCCAGAGACCTGGCGCAGCGCACCTTCGAAATCATGCAAAAGGAGCAGACGCTCGGGGCGGGTTCGACTTACCAGACCATGACCGCCCAGCGCGATCTCGCCGTGGCAGAACTCGACTTAGCCACTGCCATGACGGTTTATGAAAAGGCTAAAGTTGAACTGGATCGTGCGATCGGAAGCACTTTGGAAGATAATGGAATCAAGATTCAAGATGCGCTCTCCGGCACCGCCGATCGCGCCGCTCCCTAGCCCATGCCAACCTCGGCCAAACCGCCAGAAGTAAGTTCCTCGACGCTCCTGACGAAAGCGGCAACTCCTCCGCGGATCCTGGCGGCCGACGATCAGCAGCACATTCTTGAGGCGATCGAACTGCTGCTGAGACCACAGGGCTACAAAGTCGATGTGGTGCGGTCGCCCGAGATGGCACGAGAAGTTTTAGCCAGCGCCGCCTACGACGCAGTGCTGATCGATCTCAACTACTCTCGGGATACTACCTCCGGACGGGAGGGACTTGATCTGCTTTCCGAAATCGTTGCGCTCGACAGCACTCTTCCGGTTATCGTTATGACAGCCTGGGGCAATGTTGCGCTGGCGGTCGAGGCTATGCGGCGCGGAGCGCGCGATTTTATTCAGAAGCCCTGGGAAAACGAACGTCTCCTTTCTATCCTGCGCACGCAAGTGGAGCTTCATCGCGTGTTGCAGCAGGCTGAACGATTGGCTGCGGAAAATCGACTGCTCAGTGCTCAGGGACGGCAAGAGTTCATCGCCACCGCTCCCTCGATGTTGCCGGTGCTCGAAGCCATCACGCGTATCGCGCCCTCGGAGGCCAGCGTGTTGCTGACCGGTGAGCATGGCACCGGGAAAGAAGTTGCCGCCCACACCATCCACTCGCTTTCACTGCGGGCTTCGCGTCCAATGATTGCGGTAAATACCGGTGGCTTGGCTGAAGGAGTATTTGAAAGCGAATTGTTCGGTCACGTGAAGGGTGCCTTTACTGACGCTCGCACCGATCGCATAGGGCGCTTCGAACTCGCCGAAGGTGGAACGATTTTTCTGGACGAAATCGGTAACGTCCCTTTGCGCCAGCAGGCCAAGCTGCTGCGCGTGATCGAATCCGGAGAAATGGAACGCGTTGGTTCATCGCGTACCAAGAAGATTGATGTTCGCGTGATTTCGGCTACCAACAGCGATCTTCCGGCCGCATGCCAGGCCGGCCAATTTCGCGAGGACCTCCTGTTCCGGCTCAATACGGTCGAGATCCATCTGCCCGCTTTGCGGGAGCGCCGGGAAGACATCCCTGCGCTGGCCATGCATTTTCTCTCCCATTACGCTTCACGCTATCGGCGGCAAGTTCACGGCTTGGAGCCGTCTGCATTGCAATCGCTTTTGCAATACTCCTGGCCGGGTAACATCCGCGAATTGGAGCATACCCTGGAGCGCGCCATCCTGATGTGCCGCACCGACCAGATCCAGCCCGCTGATCTTGGCTTGGGCTTGCAGCGTCCGCAGGCGCAGAATCTGGAAGAATTGAGTCTGGAATCAGTGGAGACTATTCTGATTCGCAAGGCGCTGCAGCGCTTTCAGGGTAACGTGACCCAGGCAGCGGAAGCCCTTGGCCTCAGTCGCGGTGCCTTGTACCGGCGGATGGAAAAGTATGGGCTCTAGCCCCGGCGCAGGTGATTCCTCCAATCGCAACTCACGAAGACCTCGATCCCCGTTCGAGCGCCGCGTAGCCCGACTTTCCGCTCTGCTGGCCGCTCCCGGACTTCTCCTCAGCGGCTTTCTTGTCTGGCTGCAACCCTGGTCGACTCAATCGAAGCTGCTTTTGTTCGGCGCAGAGCTACTCGCTTGCTCCCTGATCGCTGTCGCCCTTCACGATCACATTGTCCGCCCTTTGCAAACCTTGGCCAACGTCGTAGGTGGGCTGCGCGAGGGCGATTATTCTTTCCGGGCTCGATTGGCGGTTCCCACTGATGCTCTTGGCGAACTCTCACTCGAAGTGAATGCGCTGGCCGATCTCCTGGCCCTGCACCGCATCGGGGCGATCGAGGCGACGGCATTACTGCAACGCGTGGTGGAAGAAGTCGATATTCCAATTTTCGCCTTTGATCCCGCAGACAAGCTGCGTCTCGTGAACTCTGCCGGAGAAAAACTTCTGCAACGGTCATCAACACAATTGATTGGCAGGATGGCCTCTGAGCTGGGATTGCAGAGTTCTCTGTCCTGCGAAAACGAGACCCTGGTCGCGCTGCGCTTCGGCAGCGACGCGCGTTGGTTCGTACGAAGGAGTTCCTTTCGGCAGCAGGGAGTACCGCACACCCTGGTTGTGTTATCGGATGTGAGCCGCGCCTTGCGCGAAGAGGAACGCCGGGCATGGCAACGGCTGATCCGAGTAATGGGTCACGAATTGAACAACTCGCTGACGCCCATTAAATCGATCGCCGGCAGCTTAAACGCCCGGCTTTCTGCTACCAATCTTGACGCCGAACAGCGCCAGGACTTTGAACGCGGCTTGAGCATTATCGAAACCCGCGCCGCTTCGCTCAATCGTTTTCTGCAAGCCTACCGTCAGTTAGCGCAAATGCCCCCTCCCGTGTTGCAGCAGTGCGCATTGTCGCCGTTGGTGAAACGTGTCGCTGCTCTTGAGGCTCGCATCCAAGTAACCGTCATCCCAGGTCCGGACATAATGTTAATGGCGGATCCCGACCAGCTCGAACAGATGCTCATTAATTTGCTGCGTAATGCGGCGGAAGCTGTGCTTGAGCCCACAATCTCCAGCGAGAATTCCAACGGATCGACCAACCGCTCCAGAGAATCGGGACAACAAATAGCCTTTAGCTGGAAGCTGACCGACAAAAACGTGATCCTTACAATTGAGGATAGCGGTCCCGGACTTATGAATCCCAGCAATGTATTCGTTCCCTTCTACACCACCAAACCAGGAGGCAGCGGTATAGGACTCGTGCTCTCGCGCCAAATCTCTGAGGCCCACGGCGGGTCCATCGAACTAACCAACCGCTCGGGGCAGAGAGGCTGCGCCGTGAAGGTCACATTGCCACGACAATAGCCAAACAACAGGGTGCTACCTCCTGCGAAGATAGCGTTTGCCGCCAGCATCGAATGAGGTACACGACAGGCGCTAATGCTCGATACTCGTCTCCGTGCTGGCCGGCTTCTGCGTCACCTGCGCAGGGCTCGGCAATTGGGAACTATCCCATCCGCCACCCAAGGCCTCAACTAAGGCTACCGCAGAGGTCATCTCTTCCACTTGAAGATTATTCAGGGTCTGCTGGTCGGCCAGCAGCGTAGTCTGCGCGATCAACACGTCCACGTAGGGATCAATCCCCGTCTCATACCGCGCCTGTTCGAGCTTAAGGTAGATCCCAGCGGAGTCCACTGCCTGCTGTTCCTGTTGAATCTGCTGGGACAGGATGCGAACTTCCGCGAGAGAATCCTCCACCTGTTGGAATGCGGTGAGCACCGTTTGCCGGTAGCTGGCGAGATCTGCATTGTAGGTTGCTACATATTGCTGCACAGTTGCGCGGCGCAAGCCGGCATCGAAGATGGTTTCCGGGATCGACGCGCCAATGGACCAGAAGCGGCTGGGCCATGAGAGCCAATTACCTATGGCCGAACTCTCAAAGCCACCTGCCCCGGTCAAAGTCAGATTGGGATAGTAGGCCGCGTAAGCGATGCCGATCTGTGCATTGGCCTCGGCCATCATGCGTTCGGCTGCGGCAATGTCGGGCCGGCGCTCGAGCAATTCTGACGGTACGCCAACTGGAATCGGTGGCGGAGCAACAGTCATCGCTTTCACGGGGATGGAGAAATTTGAGGCTGCCTTGCCCACCAACATGGCGATTGCATGTTCATACTGTGCCCTGGCAATTGCCACATTGGTTGCGCCCGCCCGGGCGCTCTGCAATGTGGTTTCGGCCTCGACCACGGAAATTTCGTCGCCGACCCCAGTTTCGTAGGCAGCTTTATTCAGTTCGAGAGCCTTCTTGTCCGCCTCCACCGTCTCGTTGTAGATTTTTTGCAACTCATCCTGGCCGCGAATTTCAAAAAAATATTCCGCCAGACTCGCCTGCTCGGTCAGCCGTTCGTTTTCCAGATCGGCTGCGCTCACCTGCGCCGCGTACTGTGCCTGGCGCACAGTGTTGCGAACCTTGCCCCAAAGATCGGGCTCCCAGGACGCTTCGAGCGGCAGAGAGTAGATGGTACTCTGCAGTTGCGGTTGGGCGCCGGTGCCGGAGGTGTTGACCGGCGTCGTGTTCAGGTTTCCGGAGGTTCGGGAGCGGGTGAACGCGGGTGCGACCGAGAGCGTTGGAAAATATTGCGAACGCGCTTCACGTACCACGGCGCGTGCTTCCATGAAATTTTCGAAGTATTGTTTGATGTTCTGATTGTTGATATTCAATTGGTCTTCAAGAGCGTTCAGTTCGGCATCGTTGAAGATCTCCCACCATTTCCCGCGCAGCTTGGCATCCGCGGGCTGCGCCACCGTCCAGCCTCCCGTTTCTTTGAATTGGGCAGGTGATTCTTTGTAAACAGCAGCCGGTGCCTGATTCGCAGGTGGATGATATTTCGGTCCGACCACGCAGCCCAACGAGATTAACAGGAGCGCGGTCCCACCCAACCTTACTATGCCGTCCATTAGTTGTTGCTTGAAAATCCGCATAAGTTTGCCTAACGAGCGTTCATCTTAGTCGACGGTGTTCGCTGGACTCCTGAGCGCGGGAACGGTGTCGTGCTGTTTTCCCGTCATGCGCAGCCGCAGTCGGTCGAACGCCAGGTACACAACCGGCGTCGTATAGAGTGTGAGCAATTGACTCAAAATCAACCCTCCCACGATTGTGATGCCGAGCGGCCGACGGAGCTCATAACCAGTTCCGGTCCCGAGCGCCAATGGCAAAGCACCCAATAACGCAGCCATCGTCGTCATCAAGATGGGACGAAAGCGCAACATGCAGGCTTCGAAAATCGAGTCGAGCGGCTTCTTACCTTCCTGGCGTTCCGCCTGCAAAGCGAAATCGATCATCATGATGGCGTTCTTTTTTACGATGCCGATCAGCAACACAATGCCAATGATGGAAATGATATTCAGATCCTGCTTGAAGAGCATTAATGCGAGCATGGCGCCCACACTCGCCGAGGGCAGCGTCGAGATAATTGTTACGGGATGGACGAGACTCTCATACAAAATTCCGAGGACAATATAGACCGCCAGCAGCGCCGTCAGAATCAGTACCGGCTCGGTGCCAAGAGATTGTTGGTAGGCCAGCAGGGTGCCAGCGAAAAAGCCTTGCATGGTGGAAGGCGTGCCCAGGCGCTTTTGCATCTGGCCAATGCTCAACGTAGCATCGCTCAACGATACGCTCGGCGCCAGATTAAAGGACACCGTGACCGAGGGAAATAAGCCTGTATGGTTGATCGCGAGTGGGGTTGTGTTAGCCCGGCCTTTGGCCACCGCGAGCAGCGGAATGTTGCCGCTAATGTTGCCCTTGCCGGACGTATGAAGATAGATGTCTTTCAATCCTTCCGGGCTTTGCCAATATTCGGGAGCGACTTCCAATACAACGTAATACTGATTNNACTTCGGATTGGCCGAAGGCGCCGTACAAAGCCGAATCCAGCGATTGTGTGGTCAGGCCGAGCTTTGCCGCCGTCACCCGATCATAGGTCAGCATCTCATCGAGGCCGCCATTCTGCTGATCGGAGCTGACGTCCTGAAAGCCCGGGAGGCGCTGCATCTGATTCAGTATCGTTGGTCCCCACTTAATGAGATCCTCAACCGTGTCGGATTGAATTGTGTACTGGTACATCGCATTGCTGGAGCGGCCCCCAATGCGTAGATCTTGCACAGATTGAAGAAACGCGGAAGCCACTGGCAGATGATTCAATTTGGGCCTCAGGCGGTTAATGATCTGTGTGGCAGTGACTTTGCGCTCGGCCAATGGCTTGAGCGCAACGTAGACGAAGCCGGTATTCGTGGCTCCATTGCCGCCGGTGAACGCAATCACATTCGCGACACCCGGATCATCCTTGATCACGGCGCCAATCTGCCGGATGGAGGTGTCCATCGCCGGGAAAGATGAATCCTGCGGCCCGCGTACTGCACCCACGATCGCGCCCGTATCCTCCACCGGGAAAAAGCCTTTCGGTATCCGAATGATCAGCACGACATTGAGCGCGATGGTGATGAACAGCACAACCAGGGTGATGGCCGGATGGTCCAGCACCCAATGCAGGGTACTGCGATACAACGACAGCATTCCATCAAAGAACTTTTCGCTGGCCATGTAGAGGCGGCCATGTTTCTCTGTGCGCTCGTTCCTCAGGAGATAGGCGCACATCATTGGCGTCGTGGTCAGAGAAATGATCATCGAGACAAAAACAGCGGTAGACAGAGTGACGGCGAACTCGCGGAAGAGACGGCCCACGATTCCTCCCATCATCAGAAGAGGAATAAAAACTGCGATGAGGGAAATGCTGATGGTAAAGACAGTGAACCCGATTTCTTCCGCACCCTTCAACGCCGCCGCAAAAGGCTCCATCCCATTTTCCAGATGGCGTGCGATATTTTCCATCACTACGATGGCATCGTCGACTACAAATCCGGTGGCAATGGTCATTGCCATCAGCGACAGGTTGTCAATGCTGTATCCGAACAAGTACATCACACCGAATGTGCCGACCAGCGAGACTGGCACAGCCACGGCGGGAATGAGCGTGGCCCGGCCGTTGCGCAGAAAGACAAACACCACAACAATGACAAGACCGATTGAAATGAGCAGCGTCCTCTCGACGTCACTAACAGAGGCGCGGATGGTCGTGGTGCGGTCTAGAACGATGGTGGTATCGATGCCCAGCGGAATGGATGCCTGGATAAAAGGAAGTTGCGCGCGTATGCGGTCGACCGTGGCGATGATGTTGGCCCCGGGCTGGCGAAATATGATGACCGTAACTGCACGCTTGCCATTTAAATAGCCAGCAGCCCGGATATTCTGCACGGAGTCCGTCACCGTTGCGACATCGGATAAATAAACGGCCGCGCCATTGTTATAGCCGACCACCAGCGGCTTATAGTCTTTAGCAAGCGAGATCTGATCGTTGGCGAGGATGTCCATGCTTACGTTGCCATCCGTGATTTGACCTTTGGCCAGATCGGAGTTCTGCAGGCTCAAGACGGACTGCAAATTCGCCAGAGTAAGTCCATAGCTCGCCAATTGCGTGGGGTTTGCGTCCACGCGGACGGATGGCAACGCGCCGCCTCCGGCCGTGACCTGCCCTACCCCTTGGATCTGCGATAATTTCTGTTCGATGACGGTGGAAGCTTCGTCATATAACTTAGCCGGACCGAACTTATCCGAGGTTAGGCCGAGAATCATGATCGGAGCGTCGGCGGGATTCACTTTGCGATAGCTTGGGTTACCCGGCAAGTTAGCGGGCAGATAGGTTCGCGCCGCATTGATTGCAGCTTCGACATCGCGCGCCGCGCCATCGATGTCGCGAGTGAGGTCAAACTGGATCGTGACCGATGTGCTCCCAAGCGTACTGGCGGAGGTCATCTCCGTTACGCCTGCGATATGGCCGAACTGCCGTTCCAGCGGAGTAGCTACGGACGACGCCATAATATCCGCGCTGGCTCCGGGCAAGCTTGCACTCACTGAAATAGTAGGAAAGTCGACCTCGGGCAGCGGCGCTACCGGCAGCACCTGAAACGCGATCGCCCCGACAAGAGCAACCCCCACGGTGAGCAGCGTCGTAGCTACGGGCCGGTGAATGAACGGTGCGGAGATGTTCATGCCGGCCCTGCCTGTTCCGCTTCTCCCGTTTTCACCTTGTTCGGCTTAGGGGAAAAGCGGTGCGCCAGATTATCAAAAAAGATATAGATGACGGGCGTGGTGTAAAGCGTAAGCGCCTGGCTCAACAGCAATCCGCCAACCATGGCGATGCCCAGCGGCCTGCGCAACTCAGAACCGAAACCCGTTCCGAGCGCCAGCGGCAGTCCAGCTAGCAGCGCTGCCATGGTGGTCATCATGATGGGGCGGAAGCGGAGCAGACAGGCTTCGTAAATTGCTTCTGTCGCGTTCTTTCCGTGCTCCCGCTCGGCTTCCAGGGCGAAATCGACCATCATAATGCCGTTCTTTTTCACGATGCCGATCAGCAAGACGATGCCGATGATGGCCACTACGCTTAAATCCTGGTGAAAAATAATCAGAGCGAGGAAAGCTCCGACGCCGGCTGACGGGAGCGTCGAGAGAATCGTAACGGGATGTATAAAGCTCTCATACAAAACACCCAGCACAATGTAGACCGTGACTAGCGCGGCAAGAATGAGCAGAGGCTCATTGGACAGCGAATTTGTGAATGATGCCGCGGTGCCTTGAAAACCAGCCTGCAGGCTGGGCGGCATGTGCAAGTCTTTTTCGACTTTGTCGACCGCCGTAATCGCCTCGCCCAGCGCGGCATTCGGCGCCAGATTGAACGATACGGTGATTGACGGAAATTGCCCCTGGTGGTTGATGGAGAGCGCCTCCGTCGTCTTTTCGAAGTGCGAGAAAGCGCTCAGCGGCACCGCATTGCTCATGGAAGAACTGGTGGCGCCCGCAGAAGTTGCTCCATTATTCGACGTCGAGGGCGTAGTTGGGGAAAGCGCATTCGCCGGAGGAGTAAGCGTATTTGCCGACGGAGTGTACTGGGCTGAACTAGTGAGCGCATTCGATCCCGCGGAAGATGATCCGGAAGACGCGAATGAGGTGGAGGCCCCGGTTCCGGTCGCTCCCGAAGACGCATTGGACTGGATGTAAAGATGGGTCAGCTTGTTGGGGTCAAGTTGAAAATACGGCTCGGTTTCGAGAACAACATGGTACTGATTTACCTGCGTGTACATCGTGTTAATCTGCCTCTGACCGAAGGCGTCATACAATGTGTTGTCGATGGTCGAGGGCGCGATGCCAAATCGTGAAGCCGTGACCCGGTCGATTACCAGAGAAACGGCCAGCCCTC
>PKVZ01000040.1:257-11780 GCA_003131635.1 Acidobacteriaceae bacterium | reverse complement strand
TCGGCCACGCTGCTGCTGATGGGGACGGTGATGCTATCGCGTGTCATCGGCTACATCCGCGAGGCCTACATTGCCTATGCGTTCGGCGCCGGAGTGCAAACCGACGCGTACGTCGCCGCTTTCACCCTGCCCGATTGGCTCAACTACATCGTGGCCGGCGGTGCGGCTTCTATCACCTTCATATCTATCTACACCCGTTTCCTCGCCGAGAAGCGCGATGCCGACGCAAAAAAAACTTTCTCCGTAGTCATCACCGTCATGACGGCAGTGATGATTGTCGGCACCATCGTCACAGAGATCTTCACGCCGCAATTCGTGCGCTGGATGTTTCGCGGCTTCTCCCCCGCACAAGTTGACCTGACCGTTCATCTCACCCGCATCCTGCTGCCGGCGCAGATTTTCTTCTACGTCGGAGGAGTGGTTTCCGCCGTTCTGCTGTCGCACCGCCTGTTTCTTTTTCCCGCCTTCGGCCCTCTGCTCTACAACCTGCTGATTATTATCGGCGGCGTTCTTGGCGGCCGCCATTTCGGAATCGCCTCGCTAGCCTATGGCGCGCTGGCGGGAAGCATCGTAGGTCCGTTCCTGGCCAGCGTGCTCGGCGCGGTAAAGATCGGCACCGGCTATAAGCCATCATTCGACATCTTCAATCCCGCATTCCGCGAGTGGGTGAAGCTCTCGGTCCCGCTCATGCTCGGCGTTTCGCTCGTCACCGCCGACGACTGGATTCTGCGCCACTACGCCTCCAGCGGCATCGGCGACATCGCCCGCCTCAACTATGCCAAACGCCTGTTCGCCGTCCCCATCGCCGTTCTCGGCCAAGCCACCGGACAAGCTTCTCTGCCGTTCTTCGCGCGCCTGTTCAACGAGAAGCGCCTGAAAGAATTCGCCACCACCGTGAACGACTCCGTCTACCGCGTCGCCGCCGCATCGTTTCTCGCCACAGGATGGATGATGGCCGCCGCCTTCCCCCTCATCGACCTGGTCTATCGCCGCGGACGCTTCCTCGTTTCCGACACGCAAACCACCGCCATCTATTTTTTCTGGTTCTCGCTGTCGCTTGCCCTCTGGTCCGCCCAGGGACTCTACGCCCGCGCCTTCTACGCTGCCGGCGACACGCTCACTCCCATGGTCGCCGTCACGCTGATCACCAGCGCGTCGCTTCCGATTTATTCCGTGCTCTTCCACCGCTGCGGAGTAGTCGGCCTGGCCTACGCTTCCGACATCGGCATCGGAGCAAATCTGCTGGCACTGGCCTGGCTGCTCCATTACCGCAAAATGGTTTCGTTGAGGACCCTGCGTTGGGATGAGTTAGGAAAATCCGCGCTGACCGCGGTAGTGGCCGGAGCCATCAGCCTGGAAGTCGCAAAAAGCGTCCCGCTGCCAGCCTATGGCCACGGCAGCCGCGTCACCGACCTGCTGCAGCTCGCATTGATCTCGCTAACCTGGGCCGCCGCGACGCTGCTGGGCTTGTGGCTACTGAAGTCGCAGTTGCCCAACGATCTGCGCAGGCGGAAAGTCACGGCGTATCCCGCGGTCGCACAGGTTGAGGGGAAAGAGATTATCGAGGCGGGAACGGAACCGTAGACGAAGGACGATGGCCGCCCGCTTGTTCCCTCTACTGCGGTAGTCCGATCTTGCGTACCAGCTCCGCGTAGCGGGGGTCAGAGCGCAGGGTGTCGAACGGGGAGTCGGTTCTTATGTCGATGATAGAGCTATCGCGGATTTCGTACGCAGTGTTGAGCCACTGAAAGGCGTGCTCCTTGTCGTCGATGTCAGCGTAGAGTTGCGCGATCTGGTAGGGGGAGACGTATCCGGATTTGGCCTTCCGCTGGGCGAGACAGATGTCGATGCCGCGCCGGACCGCAGCGGGCAAGCCACCGGTGCCGAAGGCGGCGTCCAGGTTGTCGGCCCACTCGATGTAATTCTTGTCGCCCTCCAGATGAGCGCCGAGTTTCCATTCCCGAATGGCTTCTGCGTATTTATGCTGGCCCCAATACGCAGTCGCCATCTCGCTGTGGGCTCTACCGAAAGTAGGATTCTCGGCGATGAGTTTGCTGTAGAGTTCGATTGCCTTATCGAATTGATGCGCCACGGTATAGGCCTGAGCCTGTTGGGCTCCGATGATCGGCGATATCGGATCGAGCTGGCGTGCGCGGTTGCCATCGTCGATGGCTTCTTGCGCGCGGCCGCCGATTTCGCCGAGTTCCTCCGACAGCCACTGGTAGGCGGTGGCGTCGCTGGGATCGAGTTCTACCGCTTTCTTAAGCTCGGCTTCGCCGGCGGCGAATTGCCAGTAGTACTCCGTTTCGACGCCGCCGATAACTGCGTGCGGATGAGCCAGCGTGGGATCGAGTTCCAGAGCTTTTTGGGCGAAGGCTTTGGCCTTAGGGGACGATTCGTTGGGATCGCCGCCGTAACTGCTTAGCGTGTTATAAGCATCTCCCAAGCCCGAGTACGCCAGCGCGTAGCTGGGGTCTTTCTCGATAGCCTGATTGAAATACGAAATTGCCGTCTTGATGTCGGCATTGGTGCGTTTGCCCCAGTAATAGCGGCCTTTGACGTAGAGCTGGTAAGCCTCCGGATTTTGCGTGCCCTGCTTCGTCACTTGCTGTTTTTCGGAGCCGCTGAGCTTTGAGCGGAGCTGGTCGGCGATGTCGCCTGCAATTTGCTGCTGCAGCGAAATAATGTCGGAAGCTTTGCGCTCATACTGCTCGCCCCAGATTTCGGTATTGTCGCGCACGTTGGTGAGGTCGGCGTTGACCTGAATCGTGTCTCCGCGCTGCACCACTCTGCCGGTGAGCAGAGCGTCGACCGTAAGCGCCTTGCCCACTTGTTGTGGATCGACATCTTTGCCCTTGTAGCGAAAGACGGAATTGCGCGACTTCACCTTCAGCTCAGGCAGATGAGCCAGGCTCGCGATTAAGGATTCGGTGAGGCCATCGCTGAGGAAGTCGGCGTCAGCGTTGCCGCCCGAGGTAGCGAACGGAATCACGGCGATGGATTCGATTTGCGATGTGCTCGATTTGGCGCGCCAATACCAAAGCCCCACCGCCGAAAGCGCGACGAACAACACGGCGGCTGCCGCGACCCAATATTTATGAGCCCAGCCTTTCCCGGTTTCTGCCGGCAGTGCTGTAGCTGCCTGTTCGGCGGCAGATGCCGCCGGACTTGAGACCGCCGATACCGGCCGGACTGGAGAAGAAGAGGCCGTCGCGAGCGGCGTCGATCCCGAAGTTTGCTCCATCGTCGGCAGGGACGCACTCACTGCCGAACTCTTCCCCGAATCAATTTCACGCTTCAAACGCTTCAGGTCTGCACGCATCTCCGAAGCCACCTGGTAACGGAGATCGCGGTCCTTCTCCAGTGCCTTGTTGACGATGCGCTCCAGCTCGGCGGGCAAGTTCGGATTTAGCCGCACCGGCGCGGTGGGAGCTCGGTTCAAGATGGCATCAAAGATTACAGCTGAGGTGTTGCCGGTGAAGGGTTGGCGCCCCGTGGCGGTTTCGTAGAGCACCGCGCCGAAAGAAAATAGATCCGTACGCACATCGAGTTCTTCGCCGCGCGCCTGCTCCGGTGACATATAAGCCACCGTCCCCATCGTGCTCCCCGGGCTGGTGAGATTGGCCGGATCAACCGCAGCCGTCGCCAAAGTCACGCCCGCCGCGTCCGCTTGCGGCAGCGCTAACCCCGACACTTTAGCCAAGCCGAAGTCGAGGACCTTGGCTTGTCCACGTTTGGTGATAAATAGGTTTGCCGGCTTTAGATCGCGATGAACAATTCCGGCGGTGTGCGCCACATCCAGCGCATCCGCGATCTGCGCCGCGAAGTCCACCAACTGCTCAACCGAAATCGGCTTTCCCTCGATGCGATACTTCAGCGTGCTTCCTTCGAGGTACTCCATCACGATGTAATTCCGGTCCTGATCCTCGCCAATATCGTAGATGGTGCAAATGTTGGGATGGTTCAGAGCCGACGCCGCCCGCGCCTCGCGCCGGAAGCGCTCCAAAGCCTGCGGATCTCTGGCCACTTCATCGGGCAGGAACTTCAGGGCCACAAAACGGTGGAGGCGGGTGTCTTCAGCCTTGTAGACGACTCCCATCCCGCCGCCGCCCAGCTTTTCGACAATGCGGTAGTGCGATATGGTTTGGCCGATCATTCTAAGAGGAAGTGGCGGGTCGGCTTATCTTACGGACGTAGCAATCGCCAGTCAACGAAGCCCCGGCTTTTCCCTCCGTCTACTTTTTTAAATCCGCAGGCCAGTTGGTAATCAGTGTTAGGGGTTCGGTGATGGATTGCGGCAGTACCGTGTTCATCACGAATTTCTTGCCATCGGCGGAAACGGTGTAAGGTCCCTGGGGACCGCTCACGGTGGCGGCTTTGAACAGGGCGTGGGGCGCGCCCAGTTGCAGGCCGGCTCCGTTCTGGCTAACATCCACAGCCATGATCTGCCCGTCAGTCGAAAAAAAGAAGAGTTCCTTGCCATCCTTCCGCCAATTTGGTGTCGCTCCTCCGGCGGTTGATACCTGCCAGCGGCCTGCGCCGCTGGGGAAAGGCTGAATGTAAACCTCGTAGCGGCCAGTCTCATTGTTGGCGTAGGCCAGCCATTTGCCGTCGGGCGAGAAAGAGGGTGTGACGTCGATGAAATTCGTGGCCACCACCGGAAACGGCTTCTGCTCGCCAGACTTATCCGGAAACATGGGCAGCACCCAGATATCCCAGCCAGTATTCGATTTCAGATCGCGCCGCATGTAGGCGATGTACCGGCCATCGGGAGAGACGGAGAATGGAATTTCGCTTATACCGGGGGTTTCTTGCAGCTTCTCCTTGCTGCCTGTGCCATCGGCGTTTTGACGGTAGAGAGAATCCCCGGAACTGGTTGCCCCATAGTTGAAGACGATCGATTTTCCGTCGGGCCACCAGACAGGCGAAGCACTGTATTGTGGGCCGAAGGTGATGCGGGTTTTGGTGTGGCGCGCGAGGTCCACCACCCAGATGTCGCCAACGCCGTTGCTTTCAAGGACAAAGGCCAACTTGCTTGCGTCGGGCGAAAGGGCAGGATTGTCATAATCGGCGGTTTCGGGCAGCACCGGCTCACCCGGCTTGCCGGATGCGTCGTACCAGANNTCGGCCACGGGCTTGGCTTCACCCTCCAAGGCCAGACTGCGCAGGTTAAAACGTTGCGCCATCAGCGTGTTCTCGCGCACGAACAAAAGATATCCCGGGGCCGCATAGATGGCGTTGGAATCGTTCCGCAGGAGCAGCTTGCGCTCTTTCGAATCCAGCGCAGCCAGATAGATGCCGCTGTCCGCGCTCGTCGAGCCGTGGGCGAAGTAGAGAAAGTGTTTTCCATCGGGAAGAAAATCGGGCCAGCGATGGGAGGTCTCCTTGGGCTCGAGGGTGGTCAGCGGGACGCGCGTGCCCCCAGCGGCATCGACGCGCGCCAGGCCCGAGCCGGTATCCGGCGTGAACAAGATGGTGCCAATACTGCCCCAGGTTCCTCCTCGTCCAGAGGGAGCATCGCAAAGGGCCTGCGGAGGACCGCCGCTGGCATCGGCCTTGTTCAGCTTGGCGGCAGCGAAGAACGCCACGTAGCGGCTGTCGGGAGACCAGAACGGATAGGTTGCGCCCTCAGTTCCCGACATGGGCTGCGCGACTGCGGAGTTCAGCGAGCGGATCCAAAGCACCTGCTTGCCGTCTGCGTTCTTGGCCGCGAAGGCGATTCGCAGCCCGTCCGGCGATAGCACCGGCGGTCCGGCGGTGTTTCCGGTCAGCAGGAAAGTCGCTTTCTCCGGCGGCAGGATGTAGGAGTGAACCGAAACCTGCGGTTCGCGCAGAGATTGTAGATACGCGAGCGCGAACCCAATAGCGGCAATGGCAAGCACTCCCGCCGCAACCCAAGGCAGCCAACTCCGGCGCGCAGGCACCACGACCGACGCCTGAGTTGTAGTAGCCGGCGTCTCCGCACTCGCTTGCAACTGGAGCTTCAGGTCGTGCGCCGTCTGGATGCGCTCGTCCGGATCTTTATCGAGACAGATGCGAATGACGCGATCCAGCCCCGGCGGCGTCTGCGGACGCAGTGTGCTCACCGACGGCGGGTCCACGGCGAGAATCTGCCCCACAATGCTGGCCTGCGTTTTCCCTTCGAACGTGCGCTTGCCGGTCACCATCTCAAACAGCATCACGCCGAAAGAGAAGATGTCGGAGCGGGCGTCAGCTTCGATGCCCTGGATCTGCTCGGGCGACATGTATTGCACCGTCCCGATCACCGCTCCCGCCGTGGAAAGCGGCGTGGCGGGCGACGGGGAGGGCATGGTCTGCGTCAGGGCCGCGGCGAAAACCGAAGGCGAGGTGCCGCTTCCTGTCCCGGAGCCAACCGTCGCGCCGAGCGGCTTCGCCAGACCGAAGTCGAGAAGCTTGGCGCCCGACTTGGTCAGCATCACGTTGCCCGGTTTCAGGTCGCGATGCACCACTCCGGCGCGATGCGCTTTTTCCAGCGCGTCCGCAATCTCGATGGCGATGGTCAGCACCCGATCAGGAGCGAGAGGTCCCTTCCTCAATCGTTCGGCCAGAGACTCGCCTTGTAGGAACTCCATTACCAGGTAGTCGATGGGGCCCTCTTTGCCGACATCGTGCAGCACGCAGATATTGGGATGTTGAAGCTGGGAGATGATTTTGGCTTCACGTTCGAAGCGTGCGCGCAGTTCAGTGCTAGCCACCAGTTGAGCGTTCAATACTTTGATCGCTACCGTGCGTTCCAATCGCGTGTCGCGAGAGCGATACACTTCGCCCATGCCACCCGCGCCGAGCAGCGATTCGATTTCGTAGGGGCCGAGTCTCGTGCCAGACGTCAGAGCCATGCGTGGGCGCAATTATACGCGTAGACAGTGTGCAAGTAGAGGCATCCTGCAGGCGACAAACTACAGGCCAAAAACAAAGCGGCGGACATTCGCATCCCCTGCGAACTCCGCCGCTAATCCTTGACTATGTAGAAACCGCTACGCCAACTCTATGCCCGCGCTCCAACCGCCGCCGGCTCCGGAGCGGGCACGCTCTCATCCTTGCCGTTGGGCTTTTGCTGCCCAGGCTGCACAGGCGTGCCACCCTTGCGGATGTCGATGCCGCCCTTGAAGAACGCTCCGTCTTCAATGGAGATGCGCGCTGCGACCACGTCGCCGGTCAGCGATCCATCGCTGCGGATATCGACCCGGTCGCTGGCCGTCAGATTGCCACGCACTTTGCCGAGCACTACGATTTCGCGGGCATTAATGTTGGCGGCGACTACGCCGTTCCGCCCGATGGTGACGCGGTTTCCCGCCAGGCTGATCGACCCTTCCACCCGGCCATCGATGTAGAGCGACTCCGATCCCGTCACCTCGCCCTTGATCACCAGCGATTTGCCGATGGTTGCCTGGTCCGCGGTGGTGGTGGTGGTTGCTGTCGCCGGACGCGGCGCAACGGCAGGTTCATTCGCCATCACGGCAGGCGCGCTCGGTGTATGCATGCTGGGGCGCTCCGGTTCCGCTGGGCGACCTGGGGTCTGAGGTTGGTTCGTCGGCTTCCACATGGGTTACAAATTTCCTTTCCTTGTTGGGATTAGAGGGTCACCTGCCGCACTTGCGTGACCAAATCGAATTGTACTCCGCCGTCTCATCTTGAGCACTGTGGAAAAGCTTTATTTTCAACAGAGTTTCCTAGCTTGGTACCTACTTCGGTGCACCCTTGGCTCGCCGATCTCGCCACCGAACCCTCCCTTTTCGACTCTCCAACCGTGTAAGGATTCCCAGAACCGTATCCTCGGTTTGACAGTTTCACTGCATGTCGGAGTATGCTCGTGGCTCAAGATCTGTCGAAGCAAGAATTCACCCCCATGGAGCATCCTATGTTGGAACCAGCCGTGATTAACCCCCCAGCCTTCACCATCGCCCGTCCGCAGCCAGACGAATATGCGCAATACTATGCTCGCTACATTTCTCTGGTGGAGGGTGAGGACATTCTGAGTACGCTTGACCAGCAACGCCGGCAGACCATGATGCTGCTCTCCGGTCGCGATGAGCAAGGCGGCGACTTCCGCTACGCGCCGGAGAAATGGAGCGCGAAGGAGGTTCTCGGACACATCTGCGATACCGAGCGAGTCTTCGCCTACCGTGCCCTGCGCATCTCGCGCGCCGATACCACGCCGCTCGAAGGCTTCGAGCAGGACGACTACGTGCGCAACGGTCCTTTCGCAAATCGTCCGCTGGCTGACCTGGTGGAAGACTTCATCGCCGTGCGCCGAGCCACTCTCTCCCTGCTGCGCAACCTGGATGAAGCTGCCTGGATGCGCCGCGGCATCGCTAACAAAAACGAGGTCAGCGTGCGCGGCATCGCGTACATCATCGCCGGACATGAACTGCATCATCGCAGAATTCTGGAGGAGAAATATTTTGCCGGGCGCTAGTTGTTTGGCTGAAAAACGTCGCATCGTTGTCATCCGGAGCGCAGCAAGTTGTCATCCCGGCGCATCATTGTCATCCCGAGCGGAGCGAGGGACCTTGGTTTCGCCTGTAGCATCCTTGAAGTTCGAGTACCCGATTTTCCCATGCCCTCACGCGCACTAACAGAACTGCTCCGTGGCCAAGGCGCTCACGCCGATCCCATAGCCTGCATCGAAGATCTTCCCGCCGACCTCGCAACGCGCCAGGTCGCGGGTTTCCCACACTCCATCGCTCAGCTCGTCTTCCACATGAACTACTGGATGGACTACGATCTGCGTCGCGTGCGCAATGAGAAGCCGCCGTATCCCGCCCATAATTCCGAGAGTTTTCCCGCCAAGGCAGAACTGGCGAGTGCCGAATGGAAGGAATGGCAGGAACGATTTGCCACACTTCTCAACCACGCCGCGGAGTTCGCAGATTCGAATCGAGCTGAGCTTGATCGTCAGGTCGAAGCCACGCACCCCAGTCACCAGCAGCGGGCAAGTACACTCGAAGCGGTTTTGTGGCAGCTCGTCGCCCACAACAGCTATCACATCGGACAAATCGCAATGATCCGGCGCATGTTGGGCGCATGGCCGCCGCGCGGCGGCGGGGATACTTGGTAGAAGATCGCCCAGGAAAATTATGAAAGTCGTCGCAACTTGTCTTCTTTTGCTTCCACTTCTGTCGATGGCACAAACCAACACAGAAACCGATGAGCACGCGATCCGCGAAGTGATGGATCGCTTCATGGACGCATGGAATCGTCACGACGCAAAATCGTTCGCTGCGGTCTTCTCCGAGGACGCAGATTTTACCAATGTTCGTGGCAGCGGCGCGACCGGTCGCGCGAAAATTGAAGCGTTCCATGCTCCCGTTTTCGCGACCATCTTCAGCAAAAGCCATCAGGAATACACCGACATCAAGACTCGCTTCTTGCGCCCCGATATCGCAGCAGTCGATGTCCGCTGGAAGATGACCGGCGCGATGGACCCGCAAGGAAATCCCCGGCCGGAGAGAGAAGGACTGTTGAACTTCGTGATGGTGAAAAACGACGCTCGGTGGCAGATCGTCGTGATGCATAACCTCGAGACTTCGGCGCGGCCACCGCCAAAATAAGTGGGAGCCACCGCGGTGGGTTATCCTGAAGAGCTGACGACCGATAGCTGACACTTCTCATGCTCTCCGACTCCTCCATCCTCAAACACATCTCCCGCCAGCCCAAACGTGCCGCGGGATTCAAGCAGCTCGTCCGCGAACTCGGCTTGCACGGAGACGCTCGCGGCGATCTCGACACTCATCTCCAGAAGCTGGTCGCCGCCGGCGAACTGGTTCAGTTGAACTCCGATCGCTACGCCCTGCCGCACGCCGCGCCCGACAAGAATGAAAAGAATCTCGTCACCGGACGCCTCACCATGCACCGCGACGGCTTCGGCTTCGTTATCCCCGATGCAAGTTCGCTGAGTCCTTCGATGAAATCGCGGTTGGTCGGCGACATCTTCATCGCTCCCCACGCCATCGGCAACGCCATGCACGGCGACCGCGTCCTGGTCGATGTCATCGCCACCCGCCCCGATGGCCGCGCCGAAGGCCGCATCGTGCGTTCGGTGGTGCGCGTTCATCCCACAGTGGTTGGAATTTTTCACTACGGCAGCCGCCACAATTATGTGAAGCCGATCGACAGCAAGATCACGCAGGAAATCGTGATCCCGCATGGCATGGAGATTCCCGACAAAGTAGCGCCGCCGTCCCCGGCGGCTGTCGCGGGGGCGTCCCGCCCCCGCATCGGAGGGCGAGATGCTCTCGATACTGCCGGCGCTACGCTGGCGCTGCGTCAAAAGAAATCGCCAGACCGTGTCCTCGGCCACGAAGCCGCCCTGCATTCCGAATCGGACGATCTGGAAGGCCTCGTGGTCGACGTCGAAATCACCGACTGGCCCACGCCCACGCAGAATCCGCGGGGACGCGTCTTCGAAATCGTCGGCCGCCAGGACGATTTCGGAGTCGACGTTGAAATCACGATCCGCAAATTTCACCTGCCGCACCACTTCCCCGCCGCGACCCTGGAAGAGGCACAGAACGTTTCCGCCGTCATTCCGGCGCAGGAACTTCGCCACCGCCGCGACTTCCGCGCTCTCCCCATCGTCACCATCGACGGTGAGACCGCACGCGACTTCGACGACGCAGTCAGCGTCCGCCATCTCGCCAACGGCAATTTCGAATTGCAGGTCCACATCGCCGACGTGGCCCAATATGTCACGCCCGGCTCCGCGCTCGATCAGGAAGCTCATTTGCGCGGCACCAGCGTTTACTTCCCTGACCGTGCCGTGCCCATGCTGCCGCTCGAACTCTCCACCGATATCTGCAGCCTGCGCCCGCACCTCGACCGGCTCGTCCTCTCCTGCGTGATGCAAATTGATCCTCACGGTGAGATCGTGGGCTGCGAATTGTCCGAGGGCGTCATCCGTTCCGCCGAGCGCATGACGTACACCGCCGTCAACGCCGTCATCGAAGGCGATGCCGCCGCGCGCGAACGGTACGCAGCTCTCGTCCCCACCTTCGAACTCATGCGAGATCTGGCCATAATTCTCAACCGCAAACGCCAGCGCAGCGGTTCCATTGACTTCGACCTTCCCGAGCCGGTCATCGAGTTCGACGATCTCGGATTGATGAAGAGCATCACGCGTTCGGAGCGCAACATCGCCCATCGTTTGATCGAAGAGTTCATGCTCTCGGCCAACGAGTGCGTGGCGCAATATCTGGAATCCAAACGCGTCGCTTCTCTATATCGAATTCACGAAAAGCCCGACGCCAAGCGCGTCTACGACTTTGAGGTAATCGCCGCCACCTTCGGCTATTCTCTCGGCGTTGGTCCGCTGCCCATTCAGCGCGTGCAATTCAAGAGCGACCGCCGCGCCGCACGCGGCACCGGCAAGCAAGCCCGCACCGTTGAAATTCCTAAAGATGTTCACATCACGCCCCGCATGTACCAGAAACTCGCCGCCAAAATCGCAGGAAAGCCAGAGGAACGCATCCTCAGCTACCTGATGCTGCGCTCGCTCAAGCAGGC
>PKVZ01000040.1:0-197 GCA_003131635.1 Acidobacteriaceae bacterium | reverse complement strand
CCCGCCGGCCCGGGCCGAAGGCCCGGATCCAGACGCCGCCCCTTCCCCGTGGTCCAAACGCCGCGACCACGCCGCACACCGCGAAGCGCTCGCTCCGCTCGGTGGCCCCATCCCACTCGACGAACTCCACAACATCGCCGAGGAATCCAGCCACTCCGAGCGTCGCGCCGACGAAGCCGAGCGCGAACTCATGGAGT
>PKVZ01000196.1:1285-3186 GCA_003131635.1 Acidobacteriaceae bacterium | reverse complement strand
CGCGGCGGTAGAATTTCCCTCCTCGGCCTCACCTCCAAACCAATCTCCGTAAATTTTTCCGAAGATATTATTTTCAAAGGCATCACGGTCCAAGGCATTAACGGACGGCGCATGTACCAGACCTGGTATCAGATGACCGCGCTGCTCAAGGCCGGCAAACTCGACCTGCATCCCGTGATCACCGACCGCATTCCCATGAAGGATTTTTCCAAAGCCATGGAGCGCTTGAAGACCGGCGAAGCGAGTAAAATTCTGGTGTATCCCAACGGCGTGCGCTGATTAGTAGCGCCGGCGTCTCGCCGGCACCTGCCGCGCGAAGCTGGTAAGCAACGGACGTTTTCCGGGACGTGACCAATGGCCCTTGATGGATTCGTACGCTGTACCTGCATCCGCGACGGCAAGGCTAAACCACATCCGTTCCCCGACCGGCTCGTATTCGATGAGTCTGGTGAGCCGATCTTGTCGGGTGATCCTTCCGAAGAAGAATGGGAAGCTCACGACAAGTGGCTGGGTGAGTCCTGCGAACACGAGGGATTTCTTCTCTCGCTCTTCCTCGGCAACATCACGCGCGTTCAGAATCTGCGTAGTTTTCTACGCCACTTGCAGGGCAAGCCCGGACCGCGCTTCCCCATCCTGCTGGAAAAAGTTCTCTATGACGGCACGCACACCGGCGATTGGCTCTCCAGCAAAGTCGCTGCGAAACTGTTGAAGGAAGTCGAGACCGTGCTTCATTCCAGCGACATCCTCGCCGACTCGGAAAAAGAGTTCTTCAACAACATGAAGCAGTTGTGCGAGGCCAGCATCGCGACCGGGAATCCGATTATGTTCTGAAACTGAAATAGGCGACTGGGTTGTCTTCGAATCCGTGTTGATCCGTGTAAATCCGTGGCAAAGAAGCTTGAGGTTCTCATGACCACCGCAACCCGCACCAACCCGCTCTCCTATCTCACCGGCCAGCTCAACGAACTCAAGGCCAAAGGCACGCACTTCAAGCTGCGCGTGCTTGAGGACGAGCAGGCCCCGGTCTGCACCTTCGACGGCAAGAAGGTCATCAACCTCGCCTCGAACAATTACCTCGGCCTCACCACGCATCCCAAGCTGCGCCAGGCCGCCCTCGAAGCCACGCGTAAATATGGAGTCGGGTCCGGCGCGGTGCGCACCATCGCCGGCACTATGAAGATCCACATGGAGCTCGAAGAGAAGATTGCGCGCTTCAAGAACGTCGAGGCCTGCGTGGTCTTCCAGTCAGGCTTCGCGGCGAACGCCGGCACGGTATCGGCAGTCCTGGGCAAAGACGATTTCATCATTTCCGATGCGCTCAATCACGCCTCGATCATCGACGGCGCGCGGCTCTCTAAGGCGAAAATTCTGGTCTTTCGCCATAAAGACGTAGCCCACGCCGAAGAGCAACTAGCCAGCGTAAAAGACGATCCCGGCAAGAAGCTGCTGATCAGCGATGGCGTCTTCTCCATGGATGGCGACATCGGCCCGCTGCCCGGCCTCTGCGACGTTGCGGAAAAATACGGCGCCATCATGATGGTTGACGACGCCCACGCCTCCGGCGTCCTCGGTCGCAACGGCCGCGGCACGGTCGATCATTTCAACGTGCACGGCCGCGTCGATATCCAGGTAGGAACATTGTCGAAAGCCATCGGCGCTCTCGGGGGATACGTCTGCGGCTCGCGCGATCTCATCGATTTTCTCTATCACCGGGCGAGGCCGTTCTTGTTTTCGACGTCGCATCCGCCGTCGGTGGCAGCGACCTGCATCGCGGCATTCGATGTTCTGGAGAACGAACCCGAGCGCATGGAGAAACTCTGGGAGAACACGCGCTTCTGGAAAAAAGAACTCGGCTTGCTCGGCTTCGACATCGGAGGCCGCGCCACTCCCGCCAGCGAAAC
>PKVZ01000196.1:0-1260 GCA_003131635.1 Acidobacteriaceae bacterium | reverse complement strand
AAGGAAGAGTTGCAGCAGGCGCTCGAGGTGCTAGGAAGGGTGGGGAAGAGGATGGGGATTGTTTGAGTGCCCCTTCGTGTACGGCGACACCAACTGCAACTTATCCTCCTGACGGAACGGAACCGGCGTGAGGGGCTTTTTGGATGGTCATTTTTTGGTCGGGCGGAGAGATGAGATAGTGTCGCTGAAGCGGCGGGAGGTTCTTGAGTTCTTGCCCGAACTTGTCGACTCCCTGAACGCCTAGACCTTTTTGTAGCTCATCCAGAGAGTCCGCTCGCCCCTTAGATCTGAGATCCGAAAGTGACCGCGACAACGATTTATCGAAGTCGAAGAAATAACGCAGTTCACTTGCAGATGAATTGTTGAACACTCTCAGAGAACAGCATCGATCACATTCGTCCTTCCATGGCCAGTGGGCGCAATCGCATTTCGTCGTAGTGCAGTCCGTAGCTCCAAAACTCAGGCTAACGCACATGACTACAAGCAGAAGTAGCAAATGTCGAAGCATAATCATCCCTTCTTAGCTGATGGTTAAGGCACATTTCCCGTCGCGTTTGACTGTGGAGTGTGAAAGACCCACCAAACTGAAAAACACAAGAGCCATACCCCAAAGATCCAGAGCGACCATTCCATGTACTGGATTTGGGCGTTAGCGTCGTGAGTCATCGTGCGTCGCACCTCCGTTAGGTTCGGGCTCGATTCGAACAAACGCGCGACGTTGGCCATCTGAACTTGAATTCCACGAAAAATTGACATCCCCATTAGGAGCCAGGCCAAGAGAAAAAGAAGATATGAACGTCGAACGAGACGCTCGTTTGGTCGATAGTAAGACGTACCCACCACAATTACCACGGATCCAGCGATGATCAAGAATCCCCATTGAGTGAGTGACTGGGCCAAGGTCACCGCTGCGTCGAATGCCTTTAGGTCAAAAGTCTGCGCCGTGACGACCGGCTGCGAAAAGATGCTGACCATAGGCATTCTCTCCTTGAATGATCCAGCGACCACAGCAACCTTCCGTACATATACATAAAACCGGAGAGGCTTGCAAATCCAACCACCAGCGGGAATCGCACCTTCGTTTTGAGAGGATAATATTCGGAAAATCAGTTGAGATGTACAGCCCGGTGGTTTTTGTTACGAAATCCGAACAGAGAGGATAAAAAGCGGATGGTCGGAAAATGGGCATTCGCGCACGAGAAAAGGGGCCTTCACTCAGTCCGCGCGATGCACAATCCTCCCACCCACAATCGTCGCCAC
>PKVZ01000147.1 GCA_003131635.1 Acidobacteriaceae bacterium | reverse complement strand
GGATGACAGCAGGTAAAAATCAGGCGCAGCCGGTCGTCTTCGAGGCGGTCATCTTCAAGGCGATCATCCTCAAGGCTGTTCTCTGCATTGGACCTTTCCGCCGAACTCCATTGCGCTTCGAGATATCGCACCAGCTCGTCTTGAGACGCATCAAATCTTGCCCGCCGCCGCAGAGTATCGATGGCTTTGAATCGGGCCGTCGAAATCAGCCATGGCCGCGGGTTGCCGGGTACTCCACTGTTCGGCCACAGGCTGAGCGCAGCCGCAAAGGCTTCGTGCATCGCCTCCTCGGCAAGATCAAAATCACCGAGCAAGCGGATCAGAGTTGCCAGGATTCGTCCCGACTCCGCGCGATAAAGGGAATCGAGCAATTCGCGTGTTTGATCACATATGTGATCGGAGGAAGGCTCGGACACGACACGCTCGGACATGATGACGACTTTAGCAAACCAGCTGCCTCGGATCAATTTGGCAAACGGCGGATCGATTCCGGCCGATCGAGGCAAAGTGCGCAGGTCGTGTCTCTGAAATCTGGACAACAGAACGCTTCCTGATTCCAGACGCTATCGGCTATTGAGGCCGGGGAACGGGATGAAAATGGGTGAGGGTCTGGTATGGTTGTCTGCTGGCGGAGGAATCAACTCGCATGGAGCTTCTTCGGTGCACAGGGACGGAGTCAGCGGTTGGGCCATTATTTCTGGCGGCTTCTGAGCGAGGATTGGTCGCTCTGGAATTTGACGCCAGGCTGGCGGGACAGCAATCGATTCGGCCGAATCCACGCGATCTTCGTGAGGGAAATCGGGAAGAAAATAACGGAGTCAGGTTCGAGCAGGACTCCGGCCTGATGCGGCCTTATGTTCGTGAGCTGGAGGAATATTTCGCGGGCAAGCGGCGCGAGTTTAGTTTTCCGCTCGATCTGCGCGGCACGAATTTCCAGTTGGCGTGCTGGCGGGCGCTGCTGGCGATTCCCTACGGCGAGACGCGCAGCTACGCGGCGATGGCGCGCGCCGTGGGCAAGCCGAAGGCGTTTCGCGCCGTGGGCATGGCGAACAATCGTAACCCGATCGCGATCGTGGTCCCGTGCCATCGCGTGATCGCATCCGACGGCACGCTGTGCGGCTACGGCGGCGGGCTCGAGGTGAAGCGAAAACTGCTGGAACTGGAAGGCGCGCTGACGAAAAGGTTGGCGGCGTAGGATTTCAGCTTCGGTGGAGAATCAAAAAAGGCCTCACTCCTCGCAAAAGAACGCGAGAAATGGCGCACCTGCGCGTGTTATCCACGGGGTCTGACCACAAGACTTTGAGCACACCGACCAAATCATCCGCGCTGCGCAAGGCGGGGCTGTTCTATCTCGTCTTCGTGATGTTTTCCTACACCACGGGCGGTCCCTTTGGGCTGGAAGACATGGTCACGACTTCCGGGCCGGGGATGACGCTGATCTATCTGCTGGTGCTGCCGTTTTTCTGGTGCATTCCGGTATCGCTGGTAGCGGCGGAACTGACTACGGCGATGCCGGTGGAGGGCGGCTTTTACCGCTGGACGCGCGCGGCCTTTGGCGACTTCTGGGGATTTCTCGCGGGCTGGTGGAACTGGTCGGCATCGTTCTTATTGGGCGGAGCTTATGCGGTTCTGTTTACCGACTACTTGTTTCCCGGGATTGCGGGATGGAAGCACTACTTGGTTTCCGTGGCCCTGATTGCCGTGATTACGTGGATCAACGTGCGCGGTATACAGATGGTGGGGCAGGTGGCGACGGCGCTGGAGATTTTTATCTTCGTGCCGGTGATGACGATGATTGTGATGGGGTTTATGAAATGGCATCACAATCCGTTTGTGCCGCTGATTCCGCCGCACCAGCCCACGTTCAAAATCTTTGGCGTGGGATTGGCGCTGGGGCTGTGGTTGTATTCGGGGTACGAACAACTTTCGACGGTGGCGGAGGAAGTGGAGAATCCGCAACGGGCTTACCCGCGGGCGCTGGCGCTGGTGGTGCCGCTCTCGATTGCGGCGTATTTTCTGCCCACGCTGGCGGGGCTGGCTTCGGCGGGAGAGTGGAAGAAGTGGCATACCGGATTTTTTTCGGACGCGGCGAGAATGATCGGTGGATCCTTATTTGGACGACCTTGGCTGGGCACGTGGATGACGCTGGCGGCGATGGTGGGGAACGTCGCGCTGCTGAACAGCACCGTGCTTACGACGACGCGCATGCCTTTTGCCATGGCGGAGGACGGGTATCTTCCCGCGGCGCTCACGCGCAGGCATTCGCGGTATGGGACGCCGTGGCTGGCGATAGTGGTGTCGGCGGTAATTTATGCGCTGCTGGCGTGGCAGAGCCTGGGGCAGCTGATCTCGGTGTATATCTGGCTGCGCTCGGCGACGACGGTGTTGACGGTGCTTTCGGCATGGAAGTTGCGGCGCACGCGGCCGGAGATGCCGCGCGCGTTTGTGATTCCGGGGGGAGATTTAGGACTGATTTATGTGGTGGCTGCGCCGGTGGTGATGGCTGTGGTCGCTCTGCTAGGGAGCGACCGGTTTGCTTTGATTGGGGGTACGATTGCGATGGTGCTGGGACCGATAGTCTATGGCGTTGTTGCTTCAAGGCCCCGTTAGATATACAATAGATGATGTATATCCATGGAGGCCTCATGCAGGTTTCGAAGTGGGGAAACAGCCTGGCAATTCGCTTGCCCGCTGCGGTGGTTGATGCGCTTAAGCTGAAGGAGGGCGACGACATCGAGATTCGGGTTGCTGGCAAGCGCGAGTTCGAAGTCGACCGCGATGAGAGCCGTCAACGCGCCCTGGAGACTCTGCGCAAGTTAAGCCGTCCCTTGCCGGCCGGGTTTGTCTTCGACCGCGAAGAAGCGCATGAGCGAGGAAGCAGGAGCGATGAGCGCTAAGGCGTTCTTCGACTCCAACGTGCTGATCTACGCGATGGTTAGCGAGGATTCCCGCAGGGAGCGGGCTCAGCAGTTAGTAACGCAAGGCGGAGTAATCAGCGTTCAAGTTCTGAACGAATTCGTCGCGGTCGCACGACGTAAGATGCGCGTGCCTTGGGAGGACGTGATCGAAGCGCTCGATGCGGTTCGGGTCTTATTCCCATCGCCGGTTTCAATCACGCTGGATACGCATGAAGCGGCATTGAAGATCGCGCAGCAATACGGGTTCGGTATCTACGACGCGCAGATCGCCGCCACTGCGCTCGCAGAGAACTGCTCTACGCTTTATTCGGAGGACTTGCAGGACGGGCAGGTGGTCGAGAGGCGGTTGACGATTCGAAACCCGTTCCGGTGAGGCTTCGAGCCGCAAGTCATCGCACTCAGCTTGCGTCCTGGCGCGGATGGCCTGGCCAACAAGCTCAGCGACATGCCGGGAGTGGTGGAGCATGGGCTGTTCATCGGGATGGCCAGCGTGGTGCTGGTAGCCAACGGCACCGAGATCATTGAACTGCGGCGGTGATAGTAGCGCCAGCGTCCCGCCGACTTTTTTGCAAACTCCCGGCTTGCGCTAATTCGTGGGAGTCAAAAGAGCGCCGTGGAACTGGCCGCCAATCGTTCCTATTGTCGTGATCTGCCCCGACCGGTTGATCGCCACGGCCTGCTCCAGCACCCAACCGGAGTTTGGTGGAATAAGGTTGTTCAGATTTTGCAGGCGTTGAGTCGGGGTCCACACAAAGGCATTATCGACAGCCCCGTAGCCTCCAACGACCTCGCCAGCGTCATTGATCCCAGAGGCGACGCTCTCGCCAGCGCCCAGCGACCGGATGCCGTGGCTCTGCGTCCAGACAAACGCAGAAGTAAGTTCGTAGGAGCCGGAGGAACCCACAACTGTGCCCTGGTCGTTGATCGCGAGTCCCGTGGTTATTTGTTGTTTCTCCCCTANNTACCACCGGCCTGCGTCCATAAAAAAGCATGGTAGATCGAAGGGTTACCCGGTAATAGGGACTTACCCACCACCTCGCCAGCGTCGTTGATCGCATAAGCAGCGCTGTAGTCTCCTCCCAGCGTACCGAGATCCTGCATCCCGCCAGCCTGCGTCCAGAGAAAAGCGTGAGTCGTTGTATTGTCAGCAAGAACCGCGTAGCCCACGACTTGACCGGAGTTATTGATTCCGTTTGCGGACACCTCAATACTTCCTCCCCCCAAGGTCCCCAAGTTTTGCATACCGCCTTTCTGGGTCCACAGGAATGCGGAGTTCCCAGACTCAGCGCCCGAAAATCCCACAACTGTCCCAGAATCGTTTACGCCCAAGGCAAAGCTTTCAATACCCCCGGGAAGCGTTCCGAGGTTCCGGATGCCCTCGGTCGGGGTCCAAAGGAAAGCGTACGGCTCGCTGTTTGTGTAGGCGTGACCCGCGACCCAACCGTGGTTGTCGATCGCAGCGGGGATGGTTTCATCTCCGCCGGTGATCACCCCCAAATCCGTCACGGTATACGACTGCGCCCCCGCCAGCGGAACGAGAATCAAAGCCATCGCTGCCCACACACCAAACCTGATCCTGCTCATGTTGAATCCTCTGTGAAGCCGATTCGGACGACGTAAACATGCTGCGCGTGAGTTGGGCGCTAGTCAAGATGAAGGTTCTTGCACAGCGAAGCAGAGCCGAAAGACGAAAAGGGCTAGGTGAGTTACTCGATTTGCTCCAGCACGTAGTACAGACTGTAGGCGCTATTGTCGGGACCGCCAACTTGGCTGACCGTGAAGGTAATAGGAGTTCCGGCCTTAGCCTCGATGGTCGTAAGCAGCCCGCCGCCGATAGCATCCAACCCCAGAAACTGTCCGGAAGTGATGCTGTCTTGGTTTGGACTAAAGTACACTTGCTGTGGATTTTGTGGACCCGCGTCATCGGTCCATGCGCTGCCCCACTGCCAGTATGACTGGCTGCTCGAATCTGTTCCTGTGAGGGTCGCGTAGACCGACAGCCTAAACACGCCATCTTGCGCAGGGGTAAAAATGGTAGTCGTCGGGATCGGCGCAGTCTGATTGACCAATCTGCGTTTCGCGACGATCAATGGTGATGTGGAAGTTGTACCGGTAGTGCTCGCGCTTCCGAACGAGAGCGCCAAGGCGGTGCCTAACAAGAGAACCACTACGCACAAAGTTTTGTTCATGGATCGCCCTCCCCCAAGGGCGTCGGCAACTTTACCACAGAAACTAACGAGCAGATTTGCCGAAGAAGATCCTGCTCATCGTGCAATCCTCTGTGAAGCCGATTCGGATGACGGAAACGTACTGCGCGTGGGTGGGGCGGTGGTCAAGATGAAGCTTCTTGCACACTGGGTGGGCCTAAACTGCGACTGAGTCCGCGCCTGACCGGTGTCATCCTGACCGTAGCCGTTCTTCAGGCGGAGGGAAGGATCTCGTGCGCGCAAAGGCGTCCGGGACCGTTCCGCGGGAGATCCCTCACCCGGCTGAAGTGCGCCGGGTTTCGGGAAGACGCCTTTGAGATGGTCCGAAGCTGATTCCCGAGCTTACTTTTCCTTATCGAAATCGCTTTTCTCCGTGACTCCGTGCCTCCGTGGTGGACTATATTTTCAAGATGGCAGCAGGACCACAATCACAGGGATGGGATCAACCATCGCGGCGGCGTGGTTTGCGCTACCGCGTGCAGGCGCCGCTGGATGTGACGGTGCTGCGCTCGGGGATTCCGGATTCGGTGCCGGGGCGGTCGGTAAACCTAGGGCCGGGCGGAGTGGCAGCGGTGCTGGCGGCGGAGTTGTTGCCGGGGGAAGTGGTGGGAGTGGAAATCCGTCTACCGCAGGCGGCGGATGCGTTGCGAACGCGGGCGCGGGTGAGACATCAAGACAAGCTGCGTTGCGGGATGGAGTTTGTTGGACTCTCGGCAGCGCAACTGGAGGCAATCCGCGTTTGGACGGAAAAAGCTACGGAGGAGAAGAGAGTTCAGCCGGAAGGCGGCGTGAGCGCTAGGCTTCCGGTAAAAGCAGCGACAGAAGCGATTCAACAAGGAGCGAAAGCTTCGAAGGGCGGCAGGTCGGGGGGTGGTCGGCCTCCTATCCGCTGGCAGTTCGGCAGGGGATGGGTCTTCCTTCTGGTATCGGCCGCAATCCTGTTAGCGGTTTTGTGGTGGAGATGGAATCGCGGCTGGGAAGATTTGGAATCCGGCCTGCGAAAAAGCGATGCGACAGTGCAGCCGCAAGCGCACGTTGCCGCCGACGTGATGGAGAAGCTGGTGACTCATCGGGTCGATCCCGAGTATCCTGCGGCGGCGCGGCCGGGCAAACTGCAGGGAGTGATCGTGCTCGACGTGATCGTGGGACGCGACGGGTCAGTCCTGGACGAGCACGCCCTGAATGGTCCCGAGATACTGGCGCAATCCGCCATGGATGCGCTGCGCTGGTGGCGCTTCAAACCGTACCGCGTGGATGGTCAGGCGGTGGTGGTGGAAACTACCGTGGCGGTGGAGTTCAAACCTTAGAAGCGGGCTTTGGGCTTCGGGCTTTCGATCATGGGATCCGACGCCGGACGCCGCTTTTCAGACCCGGCGTTTGCGCAGCGCGCCGAGAACGATGATGCCGCTTACGCCGAACGATAGGATGGCAGCCAGCGCGGCAATCAGCATGAGTGTTGGGTTGAGGTGAAGGAAGTCACCAAGGACCGCAGCCATGGCTAAACCCACGCCCAGCACGTTCAGCCAAAGCGGACCTCGGCGGGAGGATGCCAGGTCGGGGCGCAAACGAAGTTGCAAAAGCAACGCGGCTAAACCGATGGCCGCGACTACCACCAGAGCCAGCGGACTCAGGAACGCGCCGCGGCTAGTGTAGATGACCACCAGTGCAAGAGCAACGAGCAGCAGACCGGCCGCCACGATGGTGGGACGGCGGGGCGGAGGATGCGGAGCGGGATTGGGCGAGGGATCAGGCACGAGATGGCGTCATCAGTTTTATACAGGCGCTGGGAAAGGTTATCAACTTCCAGACGGACTCCGGGCCAGAGGCGGGAAATACTTCATCCTTAAGCGTTGGGAGCTGAGCGGCTGATGCCAGCCAGCCATTGCGCCTGCCGGGGATCGCTATGGTGCACGGCATAGAGCACCAACTCGACCCGGGAAGAGATGCCCAACTTGTCGAAGATGCGGAACAGATACTTTTTGACGGTGTGCTCGCTGAGGTTAAGTTCCCGCGCCGTATCTCGATTGCTAAGACCTTCGGCAACCAGAGCCACCACCTGTTCTTCGCGGGAGGTGAGGAGTTGCCTGCCATTGGAGTTGATGACTCGCAGCGAGGGCGCCTCGGAAACCGAGTCGAGCAGAAAGTTCATCTGTTGGGTGTTGGCCCAGATCTGACCTTCCGCGACCCGCTGAATGCACCGGCAAAGCAGGCGGAAGTGCGTGTCCGTGAGGCAGAATATTCCTCGCGCACCCGAGCGGAAGGCGCTGATCACCAGCGCGCGGTCGTAGGACTCAGCCAAAAGAACTTTCGCGACCGCCGGATGGGAGAGATGAATCCGGCGCATAGCCGCCATCTGGTTGGCAATTTCGACGGAATGATTGAGAGAGAGAATTACAACCTTCACGGGTGTGAATGCCACCGCGCGAAGGATCGAGTCTACATCCACCGGGCAGTTGGAGATGCGGAACTCCGAGCGCCGGCGCAAGGCGCTGGTCAGCAAATGAGATTGCATACGGTTGGAATCTGCTATGAGAACGGGAATTGCGGCCGAAGCAGCGGCCGGGAGCGGACTCATGAGACGCGGACCCCGGATGAAACAGATTGAACTACGTCCTGATCTTAGGAGGGCATCGCGCACTACTCAAGGAAACAACTCACAAAATTCGGTGGAGACTCTCAATTCGGGAAGACGAGTTGATGCGCTGTGGAAAATCTCGGGGTACAGCCGAGCGTCTCGAAACTGCTTCTGGGATATCCCGGGGAAAACCGGACACTGTGGGCAGATCGAGCTGTTTCGATCCCAAGTTTGTGCAGATTCGTGTGATTCGACAAACATGCAAGTCTACTTTTGTGGGTAGCCCATGAGGGCAACGGTCTTGTGGCCCTATGGGGCGGCCAGGTTGGGGTACGAGACCCGCAGCAGAGCCGGTATCACACGATTTCTTGACGAAATTCATGATGACCACGTTGGTAGACAACACTTCCCATGTCTTGTCGCGAAATTGGCGGGAAGGTAAGTTGCTGACAGGGAGCCGTAGAGGCTGAAAGACGCTAAGAAGCCTGCATGGCGCTTTGTCACTGCAATGAAACCAAGAAGTCGATTGACGATATCTCCGTTGACAGGCTTGTTGATCTTGCAACTTTGCGTGGCCGTGTTCGCCCAGGGGGAAAAGAAACAGCAGGACCTGGGAGCAAGCACACAGTCTTCTCCAACTGGCCAAACCGGGGCCGGGTCGGGAAGCGCGGGAATGACGGCTGCAAAACCGGGGCAGGCGGACGGCAAGGGAAACCTTCAGATGCTCGGAGGGGAACGCCGTCCGCTGTACCGGCTGAACCGGAGCGACGTGGTGACGTTGAGTTTTACTCTGTCGCCCGAGTTCGACCAGATGCTTACCGTGCAGCCCGACGGCTATGTCTTTCTCAAAGATGCAGGCGCGGTGCTGGCGTACGGACTAACGCTGGAGGAGTTCCGATTGGCAGTGCGGAAAGCGTACACGGGATATCTCCACGACCCGCAGGTGGCGGTGGCACTTAAGGAGTTCGAGCATCCTTACTTCGTGGCGGGCGGAGAGGTGGGGCATCCCGGCAAGTACGAGCTGCGCACGGACACTTCCATTATGGAAGCCGTGCAAATCGCCGGTGGATTTACTCATGAGGCGAAGCATTCCCAGGTAGTCCTGTTTCGACACGTGAATGATGATTTGGTGGAGGCGCGTATCTTCGACATGAAGAAGATGCTGAAGGAAAAAAGCCTGAGCGAAATTCCCAGCCTGCGGCCGGGTGATCTGGTGTTTGTTCCGCAAAATTCCATTTCCAAAATCGAGCGTTTTCTCAGCAAACCGGACTTAAGCATGTATGTGAGTTCTTCGCAGTTCTAAGCAGGGACAGGTAACTTCACATGGCAGAAGATCGAGCGAAACCGGGCAAGGAGTCACCCGCGCCGACGGTGCGCGAGCTGGCGATGGTTTTGTTCCGCCAGAGGAAACTCTTTGTCGGGGTCTCGGGTTTGGTCTTTGTTCTGGCTGTGATCTATGCAGTTGCCGGCGCCTCCTACCGGGCTCACCTGCGTGTGCTGGTGCGTCGAGGGCGCTCCGATCCTCCTGTGACCGGCCAGCAGAATGCTCCTCCCGACTTTTCACGCGTGGAAGTGACGGAAGAGGAACTGAATTCAGAAGTGGAGTTGCTGAAAGACGATGATGTTTTGCGGCACGTGGTGGAAGCCACAGATTTAGCGTCGCATGACTGGTTGCGCTGGCTTCGCCCCCACGAGGAGCCAGCGGCTCGCGTGCAACGTGCGGCTAAACGACTGGGCAATCGGTTGAACGTGGAGTCAATCAAGAAGACAAACTTGATTGCGGTGAGCTATGACGCGGCAGATCCCGAACTAGCGGCACGCGTGCTGCAATCGCTATCCAGTGCTTACCTGGAAAAACACATGCAGGTCCACCGCCCGGCCGGACAATTTCATTTTTTTGACCAGCAGACGGCGGAGTCGCGACAGCAACTGGAGGAAGCCAAAAGGAAGTTGCTGGCTTTTACAAAAAGCCACGGAGTGGTGGTGGCGGCACAGCAGCGTGACCTGATATTGCAACGACTTGACGCCGTAGAGGGAAATTACGGGAAGACGCAGCTGGAAATGTCAGAAACGGAACATCGCGTTCGAGAACTGGACGCCGAGGTGGCAGAGTTACCGGAGCGAACTACCACGCAGGTGCGGACGGCGGACAATCCAGAGTTGTTGCGGGCTTTGAAGGCGAGCTTGCTGGACCTGCAGTTGAAGAAGATCCAGCTACTAACCAAGTTCGAGCCGAACCACCGACTGGTGCAGGAAGTGGAACAGCAGATCGTTCAGGCTGAGTCTGCGATCGCCGCCGAGAGAGCAACCCCGGTGCGCGACGCAACCACCGATAAGAATTCCGACTATGAGTGGGCCAAAGGAGAAGCGCAAAAGGCCCGTGTCGACATGAAGGGATTACAAGCGCGAGAGGATGCAGCCAGCACGCAGTTAGCCGAATATCGCACCCAGGCTCGGCAACTGGGCGAGGATGCCATTACTCAGGATGATCTTACGAGCAGTGAGAAGGCAGCGCAGGACAACTATCTGCTCTATGTAAAGAAACGAGAAGAAGCCAGGATGGGCGATGCGCTGGACGAGGATGGCATCGTGAATGTGGCGATTGCCGAGCAACCGGTCGTGCCAGCATTGCCGGTGTGGCCTGCCGCTGCCGTTGTGCTGGTAGGTTTTGTGACCGCCTTGACTTCTGGCGCTGGGGCAGCGTTCGCCGCGGATTATCTGGACCCGGCGCTGCGGACGCCAGAAGAGGTGCTTACATGTCTGGAAATTCCTGTACTAGCTTCGCTGCCGGCAAGAACTGGACGGAGGTTGTCTGCGTGAAGGAGATGCGATGAGCGCGAACGCGCACGTACTTCGAGGAGCCGCGGCCGTTGGAAGTTCGACGCGGGAAACCGCGCTACCACAGGTTGAGGCCACTTGTGGCTCCCAACTCTGGAATCCGGAAAAGTTTGCACGCGAACAAATTCGTGGCTTGGTGCGCCGAGTGTTCTTTGGCAACGGCGGTCGCCCAGTAAAACAGGTTGTTTTCAGCGCAGCGGAGCCGTATTTAGAAATAACAAGTATGTGCGACCGGATCGCGCTCGCTCTCGCCCAGGAGACTCGTGCACACGTTGCGCTATTGGACACCAGGCAAGATTTGGCAGAAAGCGCTTACCCTCGCGCTCCTTTTCGCGGGACCGCTTCGATTAAATCGTCGTCCGCTCAACTATCGATCAACCTGTGGCGGGTGCCAAAAAGCGGTCTGGAAGAATGTAGCGAAGAACCGGGAACTGGACTCCAGTGGCTCCCCTGCCTTGAGAAGCTTCGTATGGAGTTTGAGTATGTCGTAATAGTGGGGCCGGCCGCCGGGGCATCGAGCGAGGCCGCTTTGCTGGGACAAGTGACGGATGGAATCATTCTCGTACTGGGCGCGCGTAAGACGCGCCGAGCGACGGCTCAAAACATTAAGGAAACGCTGGAAGCTGCGCAGTGTCGGATCCTGGGAACAGTGCTCATGGAGAGAACGTTCCCAATTCCAGAGCGCATTTATCGCCGCCTTTAGGCGATGTTTACGTTGGGTAAGTGGCGCGGTTTTACACTTTAAACGTTGTGCAACGCGAGGCGAAATGTCGGTGGGACTCAATGAGCGGTAGCTATGGCGTCACGGCGATGGACTTGGCTCGCGGAACACAGTCGTGTCCGGAACCGGTTGTAGCGGGCGCTTTGCCGCGATGGTTTGCGGTGGAAACCCGGCATCGATTCGAGAAGAAGGTGCTTGCGCAGCTTGGTCACCAAGGCTTCGACGTCTTCCTTCCGCTGTTGACCGAACATCACACGTGGAGCGACCGGCAAAAGGTAATAACGGTTCCTCTTTTCCCGGGATATGCGTTCGTGCATATCGATCAGTCCCGAGATTCGTGGCAAACCGTTCTGCGAACTGTGGGGCTGATCCGCTTCGTGAGCTTTGGAGGAATCGTGGTTGCCGTCCCCCCGAAGGAGATTGAGGATTTGCAACTGTTACTGCAAGAGAAGGGACTGTTCTCGCTTCATCCCTTCGTGCACACGGGGCAACGCGTTCGGATCCGCGGTGGTTGTCTGCACGGCTTAGAGGGAATACTTGTGCAACATGAAGAGAAAAAGCTGGTGATCTCGATTCAATCGATACAGCGCTCGCTGGCCGTTGAGATCGAGGGGTATGAGCTGGAATTGGTCTGAAGTGTCTTCTCTTTCCTTACATTCAAGACAACAGAAACCTCTGGGAACCGAGTGGGCTGCGCGGCTAATCCCAGGAACAGCGTCGACCTGTCGGAGCCGAAAAAAGGCTCGCCGGAGCGCCGGTGCAGGAATCCTCTCCACGGATGCCTCGATTTCAAACTCGTTTTACGGCGCGAAATGTGGTCCGCACCTTTTGGCTCGCGTGTTGCCAAGCGGTGTGGCGGGCGAGAATTGGCTGCCGGTGCTCCGGGACTATGCGGTTGTGATGCTCAACTGGATTCTGGTCGCTCAGATTTGTGTGCCGCTTCACATGGTCTTCCCGGGCGTGGCCGTGTCGGACGTGTTTCCCGCATGGCCTGTTTCGCCAACTCTTATCGGTATCGCGTTACTGCACGGAGTTCTGATTAATTCATTGAATCGCCCTGAGAAGGCGCACCTTGCGGGCACAGATCTGCGCGGACAAACGCAGGCGCTAGCCAAGGCTGTCTTCTGCGGGACTGCGGTGCTGAGTGCGGCGCTGCAACTGGAAGGCTTTACGGCGCAGGCTACGGCAGCCGTTTGGAGCGCGGGCATGTTGCACTTCGGCGCACTGTGGGGATGCCGATGGGCCGAAGTGAGCGGCTATCGGAGTGGCCTCCGAGTCACGCGAGGAGTGCGGAATGTGCTTATTGTAGGAGCCTGCGCCGCAGGGCGCCGAATATCAAAACACCTGGCGGAGCATCCGGAGTTAGACCGCTCAGTCTATGGTTTTCTGGACGACAGGAAGCCGCTGGGAAACGGAGTAGTGGGACGCACCAGCGACTTGATGGAACTGGCACGGACAGGATTCGTGGACGAGGTGATACTGGCGTCCCCACAGGATGAGAAGGTCACTCGCCGTGTGCTGTACGCAGGCCGGCAACTGCGGCTGGACGTAAAAATGGCGCCCGATCTTTTTGGGTGCGAGCCGGAAGGAAAATTAGAAAGCCTGGGAAACATTCCATTAATTTCTCTGCACGAAGAGAAGTTGCCAGTTGGCGGGTTGCTGCTGAAACGTGCGTTGGACGTGGCAGCGGCGGGGGGCGCGCTGATCTTTCTAGCACCCGTTCTGCTGCTGATCGCCATTGCGATCAAAGTGGAGTCGTCCGGGCCCGTGTTTTATAAGGCGCTGCGCGCAGGGCGTAAGGGCAGACCTTTCCACTGTTACAAGTTCCGCACAATGGTAAAAAATGCGGACGATCTGAAAGAAGCCCTGCGCGGGCGAAATCAGCGATCAGGCCCGTTTTTCAAAATCGCGGGCGATCCGCGAATCACGCGTATCGGGCGATTCTTGCGGTGCTATAGCCTGGACGAGCTTCCGCAGCTTTGGAATGTCGTGAAAGGTGAGATGAGCATGGTTGGTCCGCGGCCACATCCGCTGGACGATGTTTCCGCGTACACGATCGAACATTTGCCGCGGCTGGACGTGGTGCCTGGGATCACAGGACTCTGGCAGGTTACGGCGCGGCAGGATCCATCTTTTCAGAACGGAATGAAGCTCGATATCGAGTACATCCACAGCTGGAGTCTCAGGATGGACCTGTCCATTCTGTTAAGAACGGCAGGAGCAGTCTTGCGCGGGAGTGGGGAGTAATGATATCGGCTCCGAAGAAGATGACGTTCCCCGCGTGGGTGGGAGATTCCCCTTCAGGAGCGCTGCGGGTGGCGCTTCGTCCGCTGCAGACGCTGATCGCCATGCCGACTCTTCTGCTCCTGGCCGCGCTAACCGCTATGCTGCTGCGTCATCCCGATGTTCCTTTCTATGAGATCGATCGAGTAGCCTTCGCCTTGCTGGTGGTGGGCGCGGTCGGAGCAGCTTTAGTCAGGAGGCAGCGGTTCTGGGTTATCGAACGAGCCACGTGGCCGATGATTGGGTTGACATTCCTGGCGGTCACGAGCGTTATAGGGGAGCCATTCGACAATCGGACATGGTCTCTACTGGCGGCGAAGTTTATTGTTCCCTACGCGCTATTTCATCTGTCGGCGATCATATTTCAGAATCAGCGGCGGCTAGAACTCTTCGAGCTTTTCGCTCTGACCGTGCTTGCGTATCTTTGCTTCACATCAATCGCCTTTCTAGTGGGCGCAAAGTCGCTAATCTTTCCTCGCTTCATTCTGGATGAGAGTTTGGGATATCACGCCGACCGGGCACGTGGACCGCTGTTGCAGGCGGTGGCAAACGGAGTTTCTCTAAACTTGCTGGGTCTTTTGGCGATCCATGCAATTCTGCGGGGAAGGATACGCGGTCTTAAAGCCGGCATACTGCTGGCATCTCTGCCGCTTGCGATCCTGGCAACCATGACGCGGGCGGTCTGGCTTTCATTCGTGGCCAGTGTCGGTGTGCTGATTGTTCGCTCGCGCAATCGAAGGCTGCGGCGGGTTTCGATCGCGGTGGCGGTAATGGGAGCTCTGGCGATTCTCATTACATTGAGTTTAGACGACCAGCGCCGGGCGCTTACAGATCGACTGCAGGAATCGGGCCCGGTAGATTTCCGCGAGGCCGTGTACTCGGGCGGCTGGCAAATGTTTTTGGAAAAACCCTTGATCGGTTGGGGCGTGAATCAAATGCCCGCCGAGTTGGCCCGGCACGTCAGCGGATACAACAAGAAGGAATTGTATCCGCACAACACCTACCTGGAGCTGCTGGTGGAACATGGGATCCTCGGCCTGGCATTTTATGGCTGGCTGATGTGGGAGCTATTGAAGTTGGGACGAGGCCCCGTTCCACAAGACGAGTGCAACGGCCTATTAGATCAACAGTTTCATGCCATGTGGCCGGTTTTGCTCGGCGTCTATTTAGTAAATGCGTCGGTTGTGGTGATGAACTATCAGTTCGTAAACGGGTTGCTGTTCGTCTTAGCCGGAATGCTGGCAGCGCAGCAACGTCGCGCAAATCTGGAACGCGAACCAATCGCGCCTCCCAAAGCAATGCGCGAGTCTGCAGCTTGAATCCCGGTTCACTTTAATTCCGCAATTTCCAATTCAGTGCTCACAGTTGCTTATCTCGCTAACCAATTCCCGGCTTCTGTCGAGCCCTATGTCAGCGAGGAAATCCAGGAACTGCGGCGCCGAGGGGTAAACGTGATCGCGGGGAGCGTGCGCAGGCCACAGACGGCGCAGGAGCCATTCTCGAACGGATATGGGGAATCGTCAATTCTGTATCTTCAGCCCGTCCGACTGCTAGTTCTCCTGCAAGCTCTCTGGTTGGCGGTGAAGTACTGGAAGAGGATTTCAAGCTTGGTGGCGCGGGTGCTGCTGCAGGGAAAGGAAAGTCGCACGCTGCGCTTGAAAGCGTTGCTGCACACCTGGCTGGGCGCCTATTACGCGGTTTTGCTGCGAGAACGTGGAGTGACTCACATCCACGCGCATCACGGCTATTTCGGTTCTTGGATCGCGATGGTGGCAGCGCGTTTGTTGGGAATAGATTTCAGCCTGACGCTGCACGGGTCGGACTTGCTGTTGCACGGCGTCTATCTCGACGCCAAACTGAAGAATTGCCAGTCCTGCGTAACCATTTCCAATTACAACCGGCGCTATGTGCTCGATCATTTTCCAGAGATCGATCCGGGAAAAATTTTCGTGTCGCGACTTGGGGTTGATGCGGCGCCGACCGAAACAGGTACGGGCAGGATTACTCCTGGACTGCGCAGCAATTTCAATCTCCTAGCCGTAGGCCGCCTGCATAAAGTCAAGGATCACGGATTTCTGATTCACGCCTGTGCTCGACTGCGCGACATTGGACTCGACTTTGAATGTGCGATCGCCGGCGAAGGGCCGGAGCGGCAGCGTCTCGAATCATTGATCCAAGACAATCGATTGCAGGACCGGTTCATCCTGCTGGGGCACGTGGCACAGCCGGAAATGGATGCACTCTACCGGTGCGCTGACCTTGTGGTTCTCACAAGCCTGAGCGAGGGAATTCCGTTGGTTCTGATGGAAGCGATGGTAAGGGGCAAAATCGTTCTCGCTCCATCGATCACCGGCATTCCCGAGTTGATCATTCCCGGTAAAACTGGATTTCTCTATCAACCAGGAGATCTCGAAGATTTCGTACACCGAATCCGTTTTCTTCAGTCCTTGATGCGGGTTAGGAAAGCGAATCGGCTGAATTGGATTCGGCATGCGGCGCGAGTGCAGGTTCTCAACAATTTTAGCCGCGAGGAAAACTTAAACCGTTTCGCCGGCGCATTCCTGAAATCGATCACGCACCACAACTGGAGCCCTTCCCATGAGAATCCTATACTGCAACAAATATAACTATCCCTTCAGCGGGACCGAAACCTACATCTTCGCGGCTATGGATCTCATGCGGTCGAAGGGACACTCCGCGGCACTGTTCTCCATGGGCGATCCGCGCGGAGAGTCTACTCCCTACGATCACCATTTCGTACCACACACCGAATTCAAGAACCAGAAAGGATGGCTTCACAAGGCAAGGCTGGCGGCCCAAGCCATTTACTCGCTCGAGGCGCGACGGAGGATTCGGGCGATGATCGCCGAATTTCGACCTGACGCGGCTCACGTGCGCAACATCTACCACCATCTGTCGCCCTCAATCCTGTGGGAACTGAAGGCGCAACAGGTTCCGGTCGTCTATCACTTGAACGACTTCAAGGTCCTCTGTCCCAGTTATAACCTGGTTTCGCGCGGAGAGGCCTGCGAGGCTTGCAAAGGCGGAAAGTGCTGGCACGTACTGAAGGAAAAATGCTATCCCGGGCTGGCCGCGCGGATGATCCTGGTGACCGAAGCCTACTTTCACACCAAGCTCGGTACCTACCGAAAATGCGTGGATTGCTTTCTGGCTCCCAGTCAATTTGTGCGCGACAAGTTTGTTGAACATGGATGGGATCCGGCGAAGTTTGAAGTTCTCCCGCACTTTCAGACTGTCCAGTCGGTAAAGGAACGTTGTGCGCAGATCGCCCCGCTGCTTTATTTCGGACGATTGTCGCGGGAGAAAGGAGTTGGCGATTTGCTGCGCGCGATGCAGAGGCTGCCGCATCTTCAACTGATCGTCGCGGGGGACGGGCCGGAGCGCAACGAATTGGAGCAGTTGAGTGCTGGGCTGGGATTGACCAATGTTAAGTTTGTCGGCCACATTCGGGAAGCGGAACTAGATCACGCAATTGCTGGGTCGCGCTTTACAGTGCTGCCCTCTCACGCGTATGAAACTTTGGGAAAGACGATTCTTGAATCGTATGCGCATGGGCGAGCGGTGGTTGCGTCCGATCTCGGCTCACGGCGCGAGTTGATACACGAGGGTAAAACCGGGCTGTTGTACGGGACGGGAGATGTGTCCCAGTTGACGTCAGCTCTGAAATTTCTCAGCTCGCAACCAGAACTTGCCGACGAAATGGGTCGAGCGGGACGGGAACTTGTAGAGAAGCTGTATACGCCGGAGGCGCATTATGAAGTCCTGATCGGTTTGTATGAGCGTCTGGCTGCGGGAGAGAAGCGGTCTGGACGAGACTGGAACGCATCGAGCAACAAAGCCGCGCAGATCGCGGTGGCTGAGACGAAAACTTTTTCGGTTCGACGTGCGGGAAGTGGCTTTGTTCCGCTTCGGCGCCTCGTATTGTCTTCTGCATTGAGCCATGTGGGCGCGTTACCGTCAATTGCGTTTCAGAAACGAACTCTCCGCATCGCCTTCATTGGTGGGCGCGGTGTGATTTCGAAGTACAGCGGAATTGAGGCCTATTACGAAGAGGTCGGCAAGCGGTTAGCAGGAATGGGGCACCAGGTTACCGCCTATTGCCGGACGTATTTCACGCCCAGCGTGAAGGAGCACAATGGCGTAAGAGTGATGCGGCTGCCGACGATTCGGTCCAAACATCTGGAGACACTGCTGCATACGTTTCTGAGCACGCTTCACGTACTGGTTCAGCCATGCGATATTGTGCATTACCACGCTCTGGGTCCGGCATTGTTCTCATTTCTCCCGCGCCTTGTGGGCAAAAAGACTGTGGTCACCGTGCAGGGCCTGGACTGGCAGCGTAAAAAGTGGGGCCGTGTAGCCTCGGCCGTGCTCCGGCTAGGGGAGCGGGCGGCGGTGAATTTGCCCACCAGCACCATGGTCGTCTCGCGGACATTGCGGCAACATTACTTGGAAAGCTGTGGAGTGGAAACGACTTATGTGCCGAACGGAGGCTTGCTGCGAGACCGGCGTTTCCCGGACAGAATTCTCGAGTGGGGACTGGAGCCGGAACGCTACATTCTTTTCCTGGGAAGGTTTTCACCAGAAAAGGGCTGCCACCTCCTGCTTGAGGCGTATGAGCGGTTGGATACGGACATAAAACTGGTAATGGCGGGAGCCTCGAGTTATAGCGACGATTATTGCCGCCAGCTGCGAACCCATGCCAGCGAACGAGTCAGGATGCTGGACTGGGTTTCAGGCGAGGTTCTCGATGAGTTGCTGACCAATGCGATGCTGTTCGTGTTGCCGTCCCATCTGGAGGGATTGTCCCTGGCGTTGCTGGATGCAATGGGCGCGGGTCTGTGCGTTCTTACCAGCGACGTACCGGAAAATCGGGAGGCCGTCGAAGATGCAGGCTTCACCTTCCAGCGAGGTAACGTTTCGGACTTGGCGGATCGCTTAAGATTCCTGATTGCGAATCCCGCAGTGCGGGAGGCTGCTGGAGCAGCCGCAAGACGCCGCATTCTCGAACAATACCAGTGGACCGATATTGCCGCCGAGATTGAACAAGTCTATTTCAAAATGATGGGCTGGCAGTGGACAGAAACCGCAACCAGGAAGCCGAGCACCGGCGTGACTGCTCCTGCGACTGGAGCCCGGCGGAGAGCGGGATGAAACAATCTATGGTATAGCGGCCTTCGCAGACACCAGCTAAACAATTTGATTGCGCCAGAGGACGGGATGATTCCCGTCCTTTTTGTTTACAATGAGAGATTCGCTTCGCAGTCCGCATACAAGGGGTAGCAGGCGGCGCAAATCGGCGATAGTTCTCATCATGGAAAACACGGTCCTCGTCACTGGCGGAGCAGGATTTATCGGGTCGAATTTCATTCTGCGGTGGATGGAAAACGAGCCAGCTTCCGTTGTCAACCTGGACAAGCTCACGTATGCGGGAAACCTTCACAACCTGGCGAGTATTGCTGACGATAAGCGACATGAGTTTGTGCATGGTGATATTGCGGACCGCGTCTTGTTGTGTAGCTTGCTCGATCGTTGCAAGCCGCGAGCTGTCGTACATTTTGCAGCGGAGAGCCACGTCGACCGCTCCATCCGGGGGCCAGAAGATTTTATCCGCACCAATGTTGACGGCACGTTCGCGCTGCTGGAAGAGGTCCGAGCGTACTGGGTAAGTCTTGAGGCGCGGGAAAGAGGGGACTTTCGCTTTCTGCACGTTTCTACCGACGAGGTTTACGGCTCGCTGGGGCCGAAGGATCCGCCTTTTTCTGAGATGACTCCGTACGCACCGAACAGCCCGTATGCCGCATCTAAGGCGGCTTCGGACCATCTTGTGCGCGCCTATCATCACACTTACGGATTACCAACGCTCACCACGAATTGCTCGAACAACTACGGGCGATTTCAGTTTCCCGAAAAATTGATGCCGCTCATGATTCTGAATGCGCTTAACGGCAAACCGCTCCCCGTGTACGGAGATGGGCGAAACATCCGCGACTGGCTTTATGTGGAGGATCATTGCGAGGCCATTGCAACGGTCTTGCACTGCGGCCGAGTGGGGCAGACCTATAACATTGGAGGCTGGAACGAGAAGCGCAACATCGACATCGTGGAGACAATCTGCGACATTGTGGATGAGATGGCGGGAAGCGGGAGCACTGCACGCCGCAGTCTGATTACATTTGTGAAGGACCGGCCCGGACATGACCGGCGGTACGCGATGGATGCCGGCAAGATTGAGCTCGAACTGGGCTGGCGTCCGCGAGAAACATTCGAGAGCGGAATTCGCAAGACCGTACAGTGGTATTTGGACAATGAAGACTGGGTGCGAGATGTTACCAGCGGAAGCTACCGGCAGTGGATTGAGACCCACTACTCCTCTTGAATACATTCGAGCGGAAAATTAAGTCCTCAATGACACGATCGACCAACAGCACGAAGTACAAAGGGATTATTCTGGCGGGCGGGTCGGGTACCCGGTTGTATCCGGTAACCCATGCCATGGGGAAGAGCTTGCTGCCGGTCTATAACAAACCCATGATTTACTACCCGCTGTGTACGCTTATGCTGGCGGGGATACGCGATATCCTTCTTATTACTACGCCGGAGGATGTGCTCAAGTTTCAGGCCCTGCTGGGAGACGGCGGTCAGTTTGGAATCCAGTTGCAATACAAGGTGCAACCCAAGCCGGAAGGAATTGCGCAGGCTTTTCTACTCGGCGAAACTTTTCTAGGCGAAAGTGCTTGCGCCTTGGTTTTGGGCGACAATATTTTTTATGGGCACGACCTGGCGAAAGATTTGCGCGAGGCTGCGAGTAAGAGTGAAGGAGCGCGAGTGTTTGCCTATCGCGTGCACGATCCCGAACGCTATGGCGTGGTGGAATTCGATGGCTCTGGGCGCGCGCTTAGCATCGAAGAGAAACCGAAGCATCCGAAGTCACGTTACGCTGTGACTGGCCTTTACTTCTATGACAATCAGGTGGTCAAGATCGCGAAATCGTTGAAGCCAAGCGCGCGGGGCGAGTTGGAGATTACGGATGTAAACAAGGCGTATCTGAAAAATGGCGCACTGGAAGTCGTAGTCATGGGGCGGGGTATGGCATGGCTTGACACGGGCACTCATGAATCATTGATGGATGCGTCGCTCTACATTCAGGCTATCGAAAAAAGGCAGGGACTGATGGTGGCTTGCCCGGAAGAGATTGCACTTCGCTGCGGTTACGTCAGCGCAGATCAAGTAGAACGAATCGGCAACGCGATGAGGAATAATAGTTACGGCGCTTACCTGCTGCAACTTCTGCGTGAGAAGGTATTCTAATGAATGCAGTGCAAGCCATGCGGCCCATGATAGATGCGATCACAAAACTTCCTACTTCACTCTCCGGTGTTTTCGTGCTTGAGCCACGCGTGTTTCGCGATGGGCGAGGGTTTTTCTTTGAGAGCTATAACCAGCACACCATGGCGGATGCGGGAATCACCGAAAAGTTTGTACAGGATAATCATTCCTGTTCGTCGCGCAACGTTCTGCGGGGCCTGCATTATCAAGTACAACGCCCACAGGGAAAGCTGGTGCGCGTGGCGGAGGGAGAAATCCTGGATGTCGCCGTCGACCTGCGCCGTAGTTCGTCAACTTTTGGGCGCTGGGAGGGGGTGCGACTCTCCGGCGAGAATAAACGCATGTTGTGGATGCCGATCGGTTTCGCGCACGGATTCAGAGTGCTCTCGGAAAAAGCGCACGTCCTTTACAAGGCGACGGATTTTTACTCGCCTCAATACGAACGTACACTCGCGTGGAACGATCCTCAACTCAAGATCGAGTGGGAACTTGACGGCGAACCGATCATATCGTTAAAAGACCAGCGGGGCGTGGCGCTTTCCGGCGCCGAAACTTTCGAATAAATTTTTCATGCGAGTCACTATCTTTGGCGCATCAGGACTTCTGGGCAAAGCGCTCATGCGCGAATGGATTGGGGATGACGTCACTGGACTCAGTTCGCGCGACGCAGATATTAGGGACAGCTCACGAGTACGCCATGTGGTTGAGGAAACGCGTCCGGAGTGGATCGTCTTGTCCGCGGCTTATACCGATGTGGATGGATGCGAAAGCAACGCGGAACTGGCTTTTGCCGTGAACCGCGACGGGGCGGTGAACGTCGCCACGGCGGCCAGGGAAGTTGGAGCGCGACTGTTGTTCCTCAGTTCCGATTATGTTTTTGATGGAAAGAAGACCACGCCCTATGAGACCGGCGATGCGCGGAATCCGCAGAGCGTGTATGGACGAACTAAGGCGGAAGCGGAGCTCAAACTTCTCGCGCTGCTGCCGGATTGCTGTATCGTGCGAACCTCGTGGCTGTTCGGAACCGGCGGCAAATGTTTTCCCGACACGATATTGAAGCTGGCGGCAAGCCGTGCGGCGCTTGATGTGGTCAGCGATCAGCGGGGCTCTCCAACGTACGTCGCCGATTTAGCGCGTGCGATTGTTTCTCTGTGCCGGAAAAATGCGACCGGAGTTATACACGTGACCAACGCTGGCGATTGCAGCTGGTTTGAGTTCGCGCAACAGATTGTGCAGAGTGCCGGTCTTGCGACCGCTGTGCGACCGGTAGGAAGTGAACAAATGGCAAGGCCTGCGCCGCGGCCGGCGTATTCGGTTTTGTCGCCTTGTCGTCTGCAGGCTCTGGGGATCCAAATGCCTTACTGGCAGGATGCACTGCGGCGCTATCTGGAACAACGTTGACGCGAGTTCGCGGAGATTGCCTGGTTTCCGCCCAGCCTGCTACGATTGCGAGGTCCCGCCTGAGGATCTCGTGAAATTAATCCAGAATTATATCGATGGCCGCTTCGTGCCCGGAAAGCAAGAGTTCGACGATGTGAATCCGGCGGACGGGAAGGTGATCGCGCAGGTTGCAGAAGCAGCCGAAGGGCAAGTCAATGAGACGGTAGCCGCCGCGCGGTGCGCTTTGCGTGGAGAATGGGGAAGGATTGGCATACGCGAACGTGCCGCGCGTTTGCATAAGATCGCAGATGCGATCGAGAAGCGCTTCGATTGCTTCGTGCAAGCCGAAGTTGCGGACACAGGCAAGCCGGTTTCCCTGGCCGCGAAACTCGACGTTCCACGCGCCGCGGCGAATTTCCGTGTCTTCGCCGATCTCGTGAAAGTGTCCGGAGTGGAAGCGTTTCAAAGTGAAACCTCGGACGGAACGGGGGCGCTGAATTATGCGGTGCGCAAGCCGTTAGGCGTGGTGGGCGTGATCACTCCGTGGAATCTGCCTTTGCTTTTGCTTACGTGGAAAGTTGCTCCTGCGCTGGCTTGCGGGAATGCAGTAGTGGTCAAGCCTTCCGAAGAAACTCCCGCTACTGCCACTCTTCTTGCCGAAGCGATGCAGGATGCGGGAATTCCGAACGGCATTTATAACGTGGTACATGGCTTCGGGCCGGGGTCTGCGGGAGAATTCCTAACGCGACATCCTGACGTGAATGCGATTACATTTACCGGTGAATCGAGCACCGGAGCCGCCATCATGAAGGCCGTGGCGCCGACTGTTAAACCGGTTTCGTTTGAACTGGGCGGCAAGAATGCGGCAATCGTATTTTCGGATTGTAATTTTGAAGAGGCCATCAGCGGGATATCCGATGCCGTATTTCTTAATACTGGACAAGTTTGTTTGTGCGCAGAGCGCGTTTACGTTGAGCGCAAAATCTTCGGTGCCTTTGTGGATGGGCTAAAACAGAAGGCGGAGAGCCTTTATGCGGGCTGGCCAAACGACGCCAAGACTAACCTGGGGCCGCTGATTTCGGCGCAACATCGCGAGAAGGTACTCTCGTATTACCGACTGGCTCGAGAAGAAGGAGCGACGGTCGTAACCGGCGGTGGCATTCCGAAGTTTGGCGACGATCGTGACAATGGTTTCTACGTACAACCAACCATCTATACTGGACTGCCGGAATCGGCTCGGTGTGTGAAGGAAGAAATTTTTGGGCCGGTGTGCCACATTGCGCCTTTTGATTCGGAAGAAGAAGCTGTTGCCTTGGCGAACGATACAAAGTACGGACTGGCGGCTTCGATATGGACCGGCAATCTGAAGCGTGGCCATCGCGTAGCGCAGCAAATGAGTGTGGGCATCACATGGGTGAACTGCTGGTTCTTGCGCGATCTGCGAACGCCATTCGGAGGAGCGGGACTTTCTGGGATTGGCCGCGAAGGCGGAATGCATTCCCTAAATTTTTATTCCGAGCTGAATAATATTTGCGTCAAGCTGTGAGGGCAGGGACATAACGGATATGAGTGCGATCGAAAGCAAAGTCGTCGAAGGAAAAGCGATGCCGCGCGGAAAGTATCCGCACATCAAGCGGGCGGGTGATTTCCTTTTTGTGTCCGGGACCAGCGCACGCCGCGCCGACAATACGATTGCCGGAGCTGGAGCCGATACCCTGGGTACAACGCATCTCGACATTCGCGAGCAAACGCGTGCGGTCATCCAGAATATCCGTGAGATTCTGCAGAGTGCGGGAGCGCAACTGCAGGATGTAGTGGAACTCTCTGCCTACCTGGTGAACATGAATGATTTCGCTGGCTACAACGAGGTATACGGCGAATTCTTCGGATACGACGGCCCGGCCAGAACGACCGTAGCCGTGCATCAGCTGCCGCATCCGCACTTGCTGATTGAGATCAAAGCGATGGCTTACAAGCCGCAGAAATAGGAGAGACGATGGCGTCCATCAGGAATCTGAAAGCTTTCAACTTTCAGTCATGGATCGAAGAAAATAAAGAGAAGCTCAAGCCGCCGGTGGGAAACGCGCAAGTGTGGGAAGACGGTGAGATGATGGTAACCGTGGTGGGTGGGCCGAACCAGCGGCGCGACTATCACGACGATCCCACGGAAGAATTCTTCTATCAGCTGAAGGGCGCCATTGTGCTTCGCATTATGGAGACGCCCGGCAAGCCTCCGTTGGAAATACCGATCAAAGAAGGCGAAATATTTCTTTTACCAAAGCACATGCGGCATTCGCCGCAGCGGCCCGCTGAGACTGTCGGGGTAGTCATCGAGGTGCCGCGCCCGGAGGGGTCTCTGGACGCATTCGAGTGGTACTGCCCGAATTGCCATCAATTGGTTTACCGCGCCGAGGTGAAGCTGAAGAGCATCGTAAAAGATTTGCCGCCTCTGTTTGAACAGTTCTATAGCAACGAGAGCCGGCGCAAATGTAAGCTTTGCGGCACGATTCATCCGGGCAAGTGAAGCATGCAAGTCATCGACATTCACAACCATTTTTTCCCAAGCGCATGGCCGGATCTGGCGGCGCGCTATGGCACGCCGAACTGGCCTTGGATAAAACACACCGAGCCGGAGAAAGCCGACATCATGGTGGGAGATCGATTCTTCCGCCATATTTATTCGGCGTGCTGGGATCCGGAAGTTCGACTGCGAGAGATGGATCGTGACGGGATCGACCTGCAGATCATCTCTGCCACGCCGGTATTGTTCGCCTATGAACGTCCAGTGGAACATGCGTTGGATTGTGCGCAATTGTTCAACGATGCGGCGCTTGAACTTTGCAGCCGGGGAAAAGGCAGATTGAAATCTTTTTGCCAGGTGCCCCTGCAGGATGTTGACGCAGCTTGCAAAGAACTTAGCCGGTGCATGCAGGCTGGGCATCTCGGCGTTCAGATCGGGAACCATGTTGGGAGCAAGAACCTGGATGACGCTGGAATTGTGACTTTCCTCCACCACTGCGCGGGCGAGGGCGCGGCTGTGCTCGTCCACCCGTGGGATATGTTCGGACAGGAGCGAATGCCGAAATACATGATGCCATGGACAGTGGGCATGCCCGCGGAAACCCAGCTCTCCTTGGTGGCGCTGATTGTGAGTGGAGCGTTTGACCGCTTGCCGAGTAGACTTCGCATCTGCTTTGCGCACGGCGGTGGGAGTTTCGCATTCCTGCTCGGGCGCCTGGAAAACGCGTGGCATCATCATCCGGTCGCGCGCGGGGACTGCCAACATCCGCCCAGTCATTATCTCAATCGCTTCTATACCGACTCGGCGGTGTTTGACCAGCGTGCTTTGCAATTCCTGGTTGGAACAATGGGAGCGGATCAGGTAATGCTCGGCTCGGATTACCCCTTTCCACTTGGCGAAGAGCACGCCGGGTCTCTTATCCAGCAAAGCAATCTTCCGCAGCACACCAAGGCTAAGCTGCTAAGCGGGAACGCAACGCGCTTCCTGAAACTTGAGGCTGAGCCGCAGCAGGCTGCGGATAGAGGAGCGGACGAGGCTACTGGCTCTTCGCCGCATGCGCCAGAACCAGGGCAGCTCACTTACAGCTCTTACTTGAAAGTTCCGGAACTGCTCGATCTGCAGCAGCCACAGTCTTCACCACAGCATCACGATGAGCTGCTGTTCATTCTAGTGCATCAGACCTACGAGCTCTGGTTCAAAGAATTGCTGCATGATCTCGATGCCGTGGTCGCAAATTTACGAAAGTCCGGCGCCGCCCCACAATCGCACGACGAAGTTTATGAAGCAGCGCGGCTGCTGCGCCGGTGTACGGAGATTACGCGCGTATTAGTGGAGCAGTTCACGATTTTGGAAACGATGTTGCCCACGCATTTTCTAGCGTTTCGTGGATTGCTGGAGCCGGCCAGCGGATTTCAGTCCGAGCAATTTCGCGAGATCGAATTTCTCTGTGGTCTGAAGGACGAGAAAATGCTCCGCTATCACAGGCCCACACCGGAAGCGTACGCCAGCCTTCAGCGCCGATTGGAAGAGCCTTCGCTGCGAGATGTATTCTTCGGAGCACTGGAAGCGATGGGCAAACTTCCGCCGGCAAGCGAAGGCGAGAGCGAAAGGGAGCGATTTGAAGCGCGCGCCCGGGCGGTCCACTCCCTCTATAAGGATGAGAATCATCATCGCGATTGGATTGACGTATGCGAGCGGCTGACGGAGTTTGACGAACTGGTCGTGAGCTGGCGGTTGCGACACATACAGTTGGTCGAGCGAATTATCGGTATCCGCACGGGGACTGGAGGAAGCGCGGGATCGTCCTACCTGAAGCTCACTCTCGATAAGAAGTTTTTTCCGGAATTGTGGGAGGCCAGGACACTGCTGACGGAGTGACGTCTGGCCGCGCGCATCCCGTCGCTTATTTCATTGGATATGAAATTTACCGCTGGAAAAGTAACCCTCATCGGTGCTGGTTTGAATGGCCCTCTACTCGCCATTCTTCTGATGCAGCGCGGATTCGCAGTAGATGTCTATGAGCGGCGGCCGGACATGCGGCGAGTGCGCGTGAGTGCGGGACGGTCGATCAATCTCGCGATCTCGACGCGTGGAATTCACGCCTTGCAGCAAGCTGGACTATGGGAGCGGATGCGAAGCATCATCAGCTCGATGAAGGGAAGAATGATGCATTCGATTGCCGGAGAACTTACCTTTCAACCGTATGGGAAGGATGATTTCGAGGTGATCAACTCGATTTCGCGGGCGGAGCTGAACATAGCGCTCATGAATGCCGCCGAGGAGCAGGGCGCGACTATTTATTTTCAGCAGCGTTGCACGGGGTACGACTTGAAGACCGGCGAACTTCGAGTGCGTAACGAGGCCACGGGCGAAGAAAAGATCCGAGGAACTGAGGTTGTAATTGGCTGTGACGGTGCGGCGTCGGCACTACGGGCAGAGATGCTCAAGCTGAACCGGTTTAATTTCTCGCAGCAGTATCTTGACTATGGCTACAAAGAGTTAACGATACCAGCCGGCCCCAACGGCGAGCATCTGCTGGAGACAAATGCTCTTCACATCTGGCCGAGGGGCAATCACATGCTGATCGCGCTGCCCAACATCGATGGCACGTTCGCCTGCATCCTCTTTCTGCCATTTGAGGGTGCGGACAGCTTCGCCAGTCTCAGCACAGAAAAGGATGTAATTCGTTTTTTCGAGCAGCGCTTCCCTGATGCTCTTCGGCTGATGCCGCAACTGGCAGAGAACTATGCTACGAATCCGACCGGGGTAATGGTGACGATCAAGTGCTCTCCCTGGAATGTAGAAGGCAGGGCTCTGCTAGTTGGAGACGCTGCTCATGCTATCGTTCCTTTTTTCGGCCAAGGAATAAATTGCGGATTTGAAGACTGCACGTATCTGGTCGAGTTGCTTGACCGGCACGGGGCGAACTGGACGGGAGTGTTCACGGAATTCGGCGAAGAGCGCAAGATCAATACAGATGCTATTGCCGATATGGCAATCGAAAATTTTGCCGAAATGCGAGATCGGGTTGCGGACGCACACTTTCTGTTTCGAAAGAAAGTGGAACTGGCGCTGGAAGCAAAGTATCCCAAGCTCTTCGTCCCGAAGTATGCCATGGTGACCTTTCATCGCATACCCTACTCTGTCGCACTGGCTCGCGGTGCGGTTCAGGATCGGATGCTGTCTGAACTCTGCAACGGTGTGGATCGCGTGGAGGATCTCGACTGGGAACAAGCGGATCGGTTGATTCATCGCGATCTCACTCCCTTGGAGATGCGGCCGTGAACGATTTCGGGTTTCAATCAGGCGAGGATTTTGCGATCGCGATGGATGCACGCGATCCGTTGCGCAACTACCGAGAGCTTTTCTTATTTCCCAAGACGGCTGGCGGCGGTGAATGCGTGTATTTGTGTGGTCACTCGCTGGGGCTGCAACCCAAGACGGCGGCGGCCTACATCGCGCAAGAGTTGAAAGATTGGGCGCAGCTTGGGGTCGAAGGACACTTCCGAGCTACAAATCCATGGATGCCCTACCACAAGTTGCTCACGGAACAGACAGCAACATTAGTCGGGGCGAAGGCTATTGAAGTTGTGGTGATGAATTCATTGACGGTAAATCTGCACCTGATGATGATTTCGTTTTACCGGCCGACGGCATTGAAACACAAAATTGTTGTGGAGCGCGGGGCTTTCCCTTCGGATCAGTACGCGGTGAAATCGCAAATTCGTTTTCATGGCTTCGATCTTGCGAGTTCGCTCATCGAGTTGAGTCCGCTGCCGGGCGAGTCCTGTCTTCGGGATGAACAAATTGAATCGGTGATCGAGGATTCGGGGGATGAGATAGCACTGATCCTGCTGGGCGGAGTGAATTACGCGACGGGGCAGGCGTTCGATATGGCGGGAGTTACGCGGGCGGGTCACGCACGTGGCTGCGTGGTTGGTTTCGATCTGGCACATGCGGCCGGCAATTTGCAATTGAAGCTTCACGAGTGGGGTCCGGACTTCGCGGTGTGGTGCAGTTACAAGTATCTGAATGGCGGTCCGGGATGTGTTGCTGGTTGTTTTGTTCACGAGCGGCATGCTCATTCCTGGGACTTAGGTCGATTCGCCGGGTGGTGGGGGCATGATGAGCGGACACGGTTTGAGATGGGGCCGGACTTTCGGGCGATGCCCGGCGCGGAGGGCTGGCAGTTGAGCAATCCGTCGATTATCAGCCTCGCTGTCTTGCGGGCATCGATGGATATTTTCGAGGAGGCTGGCATGGATCGCTTGCGGACGAAAAGTGTAATGTTGACCAGCTACCTGGAGTTCCTGTTAAACGAGATTTTGTTGAATCATAAAAGTTCTTCGAGTTTTTCCATCGTCACCCCGCGAGAAAGTGACCGGCGTGGCGCGCAACTTTCTATCCGAATTCCAAAAAACGGGCGCACTTTGTGTGAATGGCTAACGCAACATGGCATTGTGGGCGACTGGCGGGAACCGGATACATTCCGCATCGCACCTGTGCCGCTGTACAACTCTTATCAGGATGTTTTCCGGTTTGTTCAGCGATTCGCCGCTGCGCTTGGCCTTGGGGAGTAGCACGTTCAGGCCATTTCGCTGATTACTTCCGTAATACAGCACCCTCCGTAGCATAAACATACACTCATAAAGTGGACTTGACCTCCGTGCGGCCGAATAAGTGGACGGGAACTGTGTGCGCCGTGGTGTGCGTCTATGTCTGCGTGTCGGTACTGGCACCACGCAGCATTGGGCTAACGACGTTCGGCGATCTCACGCAATGTGTTGTGCTTTTTTGGGCGACGCTGGCCATCCTTTCAAACATTAGAACCAGCGACAAAAAATCCCAGCTCTTCTGGTCGCTCATGGCGTTCGGCTGCGGGGTTTGGCTCTGCGTGCAAATGTTGTGGACATACTTCGAAGTCTTCCTGCGCCAGGAGGTGCCCAACCCATTTGTCGCGGATGTGGCTCTGTTTCTGCACATCGTTCCGATGATGGCGGCACTGGCGGTGCAGCCTCACATTCAACGGAATGACCATTCTTTGCGCCTCGTAACCCTCGACTTTTTTCTGCTGCTTACGTGGTGGCTTTACCTGTATCTGTTTATCGTGATCCCCTGGCAATATGTTTCTCCGAACGAAGCGGCGTATGGCCGGGGCTTTGATGTGCTTTACGGTTGTGAACAAATCGTTCTGGTAGCGGGAGTAGGACTGGTTTGGAAGCGCAGCCGGGGTTCGTGGCAATCAATCTATGGCTGGTTCTTCAAGGCTGCATTGTTCTACAGCCTCAGCTCCATTCTGGCGGGCGTAGCAATCGATACCCACCAGTACTACACGGGCAGTCTTTACGATGTACCGCTGGTCGCTGCCATGGCTTGGTTCGCTGCTATAGGTTTCAGGGCGCGCGAACTTTCGCCGGACGGATCAACTATCCAGCCGCCTCAACACGCCCGCAGCATGTGGACAGCACGGCTAGCGATGATGGCTGTATTCTCCACGCCGCTTATGGTGGTATGGGCGGAGTTTGGGGGAAGTACCCCGCTAAGTGTGCGCTCCTACAGGCTGGTATTGACCGCCGCCGCGATGGTCGTAATGGGCGCGCTGGTATTCCTCAAGCAACGCTGGATGGACCGCGAACTGCTGCACTTGCTGCGCCTTTCGCGTCAAAATCTCGATGAGATGTGCACGCTCAAAGATGAATTGGAAAATAAGGAACAGTCACTCCGCTGGCACAGCCTGGAACTGCAGCGCAAGAACCTTGAACTGCAGGAAATTTCTTACACCGATCCGCTGACTGGAGTGTGGAACCGGCGGTATCTGGAAGAAATTCTAACGGCTGAAGCCGGACAGGTCTTGCGAAACTACGAGCGGGCTTGCGGGGCCGACATTCGAAACATGGATCATCGCGACTTGGTGTTTCTGATGGTTGACGTGGACTTCTTCAAGGAAGTTAACGATCTGCATGGTCACCCTACCGGCGATCGCCTGCTGCAGTTGGTGGCAGAGCGTTTGGGCAAGGTGGTGCGCAAGTCCGATGTCCTGGTGCGTTGGGGAGGAGAAGAATTCCTGATCATGTCCCGTTCTGCCGACCCGTTCGGTACGCCCGCGTTCTGTGATCGTATTCTAGATGTGATGGCATCCGAGCCTTTTGATCTTGGACACGGTGTTCGCGTGCGAAAAACTTGTTCGGTGGGCTGGGCGCCTTTCCCGTGGAGCCGGCGCGCTTACGAGGCGATTTGCGCCGAGGAGGCCATTGAACTCGCAGACACGGCTCTGTACCGGGCAAAGGCGGGAGGGCGAAATCAGGGCATTGGAATCTTGCCGGCGGAAGGATCTCTAGCCGCACCTCACGAGATTACGCTGCGGGCACTGCAAAGCGATGCCGGTCTTTTGACACATGCTGTGAAAATCCAAAGTGTTGGCGGCAGCGATCGTGCTTCTGCCTCCACTCCTGCCCTTGCCGAAGGCCTGACTCGCGGAAAATCAACCGCCATCTAATTTCAGGCCGCCTTGCAGATATGCGGGAATCCCACTAAAGTGAAATGAGCCTTGCGAAGGCGAAGTAAGCAAGTTCGATACTTGAGGCACATTTCGCGATGAACGCACAACCTACCCCCCGCCAGACCGCTCTCCACCAGAAAGCACAACTGATGTCGGCTTCGGAAATTGAGCGCACGCTGGTGCGCTTGGCTTATGAAATCGTCGAGAAAAACGGAGGCGTGGATGGCCTGGGATTGGTCGGGATCCGCCGCCGCGGGGTACCGATCGCGGAGCGCCTGGGCAAGATTATCGCCCGCATTGAGAATGCCGATGTTCCGGTCGGCACGTTGGATATTACTTTCTATCGAGACGACCTTTCAACCCTGGGACCGAAACCTGTAGTCCAGGAAGGGGAGATCGGGTTTTCGATTGAGGACAAGAATATCGTCCTGGTCGACGATGTTCTGTTCACTGGACGTACGGTGCGTGCGGCGATGGATGCGCTGTTTTCTCACGGTCGGCCGAGCCGTGTTCAGCTGTGCGTGCTTATCGACCGCGGACACCGTGAATTGCCGGTGGAGGCGAGCTTCGTCGGCCGCAATGTGCAGACCACCATGAACGAGGTGATCGAGGTAAAGTTAACCGAAATTGATGACGCGGAAAAGGTTTTGCTGATGGAGAAGTAGTTTCGCAGATCCGCAGAAAAATTAAAGGACGGCGATCTCTCGCCGTCCTTATTTCTTGGAATCAAGAGCTTAAGCGATTTTGGTACAAATCGCCTTGGTCTGGGTGTAATTGTTCAGCACGTCGTGCCCCATCTCACGGCCCCATCCGGATTGTTTGTAGCCACCGAACGGGAGTGCCGCGTCGAAAATGTTGTAGCAGTTGATCCACACCGTACCTGCGCGCAGATGTTCCGCGGTGCGGTGGGCCTTGCCGATGTCCTGCGTCCAGACAGCAGCGGCCAAGCCATATTCACTATTGTTGGCGCGGGGCAGAATTTCTTCGGGATCGCTGAACGGCATCGCCGTCACCACGGGGCCGAAAATTTCTTCCTGCACCACCTTCATATCTTCGCGGGTATTCACGAGAACCGTGGGCTCCACGAAATAACCTTTGTCCCCTTTCTTGTGGCCTCCGGCAATGGCTGTGGCGCCTTCGGAGAAACCAGACTCGAGGTAACCGCAGACTCGGCTTAACTGTTCCGCGGAAACGAGCGGTCCCATTTCCGTTTGCGGATCGAGGCCCGAGCCCACGTTAATTTTCTTAGCATAGTCGGCGACCCCTTCGACCACGCGGTCGAACACGGGCTTTTCGATATAGAGACGCGATCCGGCGCAGCAGCACTGGCCATGATTGAAGAAGATCGCGCTCGCGGCTCCGGGGATGGCCGATTCGAGATCGGCATCCTTGTAAACAACATTGGGCGATTTGCCGCCCAGTTCGAGCGAAACTTTTTTCAGGTTGCCCGTCGCGGCATGGACAATAAGTTTGCCAACTTCGGTGGAACCGGTGAAGGCGATTTTGTCCACGTCCGGATGCGCAGCCAGCGCCGCTCCCGCGGTCTCGCCGTAGCCCGGCACGATGTTCACCACGCCCTCGGGAAAACCTGCTTCCATGACGAGTTCGCCGAGACGCAGCGCGGAAAGCGGTGTTTGCTCCGCCGGTTTCAACACCACGGTGCAGCCGCAAGCCAGCGCCGGACCCAGCTTCCACGCAGCCATGAGCAGGGGAAAGTTCCAGGGGATAACTTGTCCCGCGACTCCGACCGGTTCTCGCAGCGTATAGGCGAGGTATTTCGCGCCGGGAGTATACGGGACCGAGATGGGGATTGTGTTGCCCTCTATTTTTGTGGCCCAGCCCGCCATGTAGCGGAACAGGTCCACCGCCAAAGGCACGTCGGCCGCCTTTGCGATTGCAAGTGGCTTGCCGTTATCGAGGCTTTCCAGGTAGCCGAATTCTTCGGTATGCGCCTCCAGTAAATCGGCGAGTTTCCAGATCAAGCGGCCGCGTTCGGACGCCGTCATCCGCCGCCACGGGCCTTGGTCGAAGGCCTTGCGCGCGGCTTTCACCGCCTCTTCAATATCTTGACGATCGCCTTCGGCCACTTGAGCAAGAACTTCACCGGTGGCGGGATTGTAGGTGGGGAAAGTCTTACCGGAAATGGAGCTTACCCATTTGCCATTGATTAACATTTTGCGCGGCTTCTCGATGAAGTCAGCGACTTGCGGATGAATCTGCGGCGATACTGCGATACCCATAACATCCTCCTTAGATCAAGAACTTAGATCAAGAACGAAGATCAAGCGCGAAGTTTCATGAGCGAACCAAAAGATGCCGTGCGGAGAAGAACAATTGCAATATGCTAGCCCTGTGTCGTGACAAATGCAATTCCGGTGCATTGACCAACAAAAGGCCGGGCCCTTGCACGGCAGGGTTTACAATGGCCTTCCGTTCTGCCATGGTTCGCGAAGTTTTAATCTATGCTTGAGAAAAAGGTTCCAGGCAATTTGCGCGCTAACCTGCTGCGCGCAGCGAAGAAAGTGATGAAGAATGCGCATGCGCCCTATTCGAAGTTCCGAGTCGGGGCTGCCATTCTTCTCTCCAACGGGAAGATTTTTTCCGGTTGCAATGTGGAGAATGCGTCTTACGGAATGACCAACTGCGCCGAGCGCACGGCAATCTTTTCCGCGGTCGCGCAGCTTGGACCCAAGATCGAGATCCGCGCGGTTTCTGTGGTCAACGATCAAGGCGTTCCTTGTTCACCCTGTGGCGCCTGCCGACAGGTGATTTACGAATTCGGGCCGGACGCCTCTATTTTCTTTCACGGAGCCAACGGACCGCGGCAAGCCCACATTACCGAGCTCCTTCCGGAAGGATTCCGTCTCCGGTGAATCCGACAGCGGCCTCAACGCAGACATTCCGTGCCATTGATGTGATTCGCAAGAAGCGGGATGCCGGCGAACTGTCGCGAGACGAAATCACGTGGCTGGTGAATGCTTATACCCGTGGCGACATTCCGGACTATCAAGTTTCGGCGTGGCTGATGGCGGTTGTGTTGCGTGGCATGACGCGTGCGGAAACCGCTGCGCTGACGGATGCCATGCTGCGCTCGGGAGAAGTTCTCGATCTCTCTTCGCTCTCCGCGAAGAAAGTAGACAAGCACTCGACCGGGGGTGTGGGCGACAAAACTTCGCTGGTGCTGGCGCCGCTTGCAGCGGCCGCGGGCGTGGCCGTTCCCATGATCAGCGGCCGCGGCCTGGGACATACGGGAGGCACGCTCGACAAGCTGGAGGCAATTCCCGGATTCGACGTGAATCTTCCCGTCGCGCAATTTCGGCGCGTGCTGGAAAGTTGCGGTTGCGCCATGATCGGCCAGACGGCTGAAATCGCTCCTGCCGATCGCAAGCTTTACGCGCTGCGCGATGTGACGGGCACAGTGGAAAGTCCATATCTTATCTGTGCGTCGATCATGAGCAAGAAACTTGCGGAAGGCATCGACGCGCTCGTGCTGGATGTAAAGACGGGCTCCGGCGCATTCATGAAGACTGAAGAAGAAGCGGCGTTTCTCGCCGAACTCATGGTGGAGACCGGCGAACGGATGGGCAAGCAAGTAGTGGCGCTGATCACGGACATGGATCAGCCGCTGGGATGCACGATTGGCAATGCGCTTGAAGTTGTCGAAGTAGTGGATGTTCTGCGCGGAGGAGGACCGGAGGATTTGCGCCAGCTCTGCCTGGGGCTTGCGGGTTGGATGCTCCATCTCGGTGGAGTCTCCGCTACGGTTGCGGAAGGGAAAAAACGAAGCGAGAAATTGATTTCTTCCGGGAAAGCGCTCGACAAGCTTCGTCAGATGGTGGAACTGCAGGGCGGAGATCCGCGAGTGATCGACGATCCCACAAAACTGCCGCAGGCTCAACGCACGATGACAGTTTCCAGCCCAATGGGCGGATATCTCGCGTCTCTGCAATGCGAGAAGATTGGCACGGCATGTGTGGTTCTCGGCGGCGGCCGCGAGCGAAAAGAAGATTCGGTCGATCCCACAGTAGGAATTGTATTGCACAAGAAAGTCGGGGACACCGTTTCGGCTGGCGAACCGCTCGCGACCATTCACTACAATGAGGCAACGCGCGCGGCTCGTGCCCGGCAACTGCTCGAAGAAAGCTATCAGATTGCCGATTCGCCAGCGCACGAGAAAAGGCCGTTGATCCATCGTGTAATCGGACGCGCGTGATCGAACGCGCATGATTGGACGCACATGATCGTAATTACCCGGAGAACAAAATAAATGGGACGCTTCACCGGAATCCTCGGCCTCCTGACAATGCTTGGATTGGCTTATGCCTTTTCAACCGACCGCCGCGCCATTCGCCTGAAAACCGTGGCCTGGGGCCTGGGCTTGCAGTTCGCCTTCGCTGTGTGTGTGTTGAGAGTCGATGCCGGACGGCGCGTCTTTCAAGCCGCTGGCAACGTCGTCAGCCGCTTGCTCAGCTACTCTTACGTCGGCTCGCAGTTCGTCTTCGGTGACCTGGGGAAGCAAGGTTCGTCTCTCGGCTTCTATTTCGCTTTTCAAGTGCTCCCCACAATCATTTTCATCTGCGCGTTTTTCGCCGTGCTATATCACTTCGGCGTCATGCAATTTGTCATCAAGATTGCCGCCTGGGTCATGACCCGGGTGATGGGCGCCAGCGGCGCGGAATCACTGAACATTGCGGCCAGCATTTTTATGGGACAAACGGAAGCGCCAGTGACCATCCGGCCGTTTCTGCCTGATCTGACGCACTCGGAACTCATGACGGTGATGACCAGCGGCATGGCTCACGTCTCTGGCGGGATCATGGCGGCTTACATCGCCTTCGGCATAGAACCCAAACACTTGTTGAGCGCCGTCATCATGACCGCACCCGGCACGTTGTTAATGGCAAAGATGCTCGTGCCCGAAACCGAGCAGCCAAGAACAGCCGGACGAGTTGTCATGCCCGAAGACGAAGAGAAAACCGAGAAAGAAGAGAATCTGCTGGGCGCGGTCGCCCGGGGAACGACCGATGGTCTGCACATGGCTTTGAACATTGCAGCAATGTTGATTGCCTTCCTGGCCCTGATCGCGCTAGCGGACGGCATTATGGGTGGAGTTCACCACTGGTTAGCCTGGTTCCCAGAGAGTCTAGAAAAGATTTTTGGAGCTGTCTTCGCTCCCATCGCGTGGGTGATCGGCGTTCCTTGGCGCGACTGTGGTGTGATTGGAACCTTGTTGGGCACGCGCATGGTGCTGAATGAGTTGGTCGCGTTCTCCATGCTCGGACCGATGAAAGCGGCGCTCGATCCACGCTCTTTCACGATCGCCACATTTGCGCTTTGTGGCTTCGCGAATCTTAGCTCAATCGGAATCCAGATCGGCGGCATCGGAGCGCTCGCGCCGAACAAAAAGAGCGAACTGGCTCAACTCGGAATTCGAGCGATGCTGGCGGGAACCATGGCGAACCTGATGTCCGCATCGATAGCTGGCATGCTGCTATAAGCTCACCGACGAGAAAGGATTTTTTCCGTGAAACGCCTTCGAATCAAATCCATTTTGACTTTGCTCTTCGTTCTTACTTTTGTGGCCAGTGCTTTTACGCAAACTACACCGAGGCGCGTGATTATCGATACAGATCCAGGCACTGACGATGCCATGGCCATCATCCTTGCGTTAAATTCGCCGGAGTTCAAGGTTGAAGCTCTGACGGTGGTGCCGGGCAACGTGGACGGCCGGCAGGGTTTGGAGAATGCGCTGAAGATCGTTTCGCTTGCGGGACGCTGCGACGTCACCGTGGCAGGTGGAGCGCAGCATCCTCTCAACCAGAAGTTGATCACGGCGCAGTTCTGGCATGGAAAGAATGGCCTGGCCGATGTCGAGTTGCCCCCTTCCAAATGCAAGGCCGATCCGCGTTTCGGTCCGGATCTCATCATTGAGATGATCCACAAATATCCGCACGAAATTACGTTGATCCCCGTGGGGCCGCTGACAAACATTGCGCTCGCGGTTTCGAAAGATCCTTCGATTGCGGGCCTGGTTAAGGATATCGTCATTATGGGCGGTTCGATTACTGGCGGAAACGTTAACGGGGCGGCGGAAGCGAACATCTACAACGATCCCGAAGCGGCGCAGATTGTTTTCAATGCGGGATGGATGGTGACGATGGTCGGCTCAGACGTGGGGGAGCGAACGTTGATCACGCGAAAGTATCTCGCACAGCTTCAGTCGTCGCACGGGCCGCAGAGCGATTTCATTGCGAAGATTGCGGATTTTTATTTGACGCGCAGCGAGAAGAGCGGATATAGCGGGGCGGCGATGTACGACCCGCTGGCGGTGGGTATTGCACTCGATCCAACGCTGGGTACGCTCAAAGAAATGCATGTCGATGTGGAAACTAAAGGTGAGTTCACTCGCGGAGAGACCGTCGCCAACCGCATGGGATCGAACGAAAACAACGTCCTGCATGGAAACCACTATGAGATTGAAGGCGTGATCGAACTAAAGCCGAATGCGCGAGTTTGTTTGGCATCCGATGCAGATCGTTTCCTGCAACTCTTTGTGGACCGCGTCAAAGGGAAATAGGTAGCTTTAGCCATTCGCACGCGCGACCAGGAAAATCGCCAATCCGTAGAAAACGAACATCAAGCCGAGATAGGTTTTGGCTCGAGGTCCTGAGTTGGCGAATTCCTTCCACGCGAGAATTCCCCAGAGCGCAGCAACCATTGGAGCGGATTGACCGATGGCATAAGAGATCGCGACCCCGGTGAAACTTGCGGCCACCAGATTGAAAACCGTGCCGATGCCCCAGATGCATCCTCCGAAAAGTCCCAGCAAATGCCCTGACGCAGGTCCGCGGAAGAATCCACCGAAACTCACCGGCTCGCCTACCAGCGGGTGCTTCATAAAATAAATATTCCAGATAAAGCAGGAGAGTAATGCTCCCAGCGTGAGGAATACGGCGGCGCTGTAAGGGCCGAGAGCATTGCCACGAGTCATGGCGTGCGTCATGAATGGCGCCCATAGGCCCATCAAGATTCCCGAAACCACACAGGTAACCAAACTTTTTCTTGAGACGGAGCGTCCGGCGGCGGCGAGACTCCCGTAGGCTTTACCGTCCAGAAGAACCGCGACAAACGCGCAGGCAACGCCAAGCGCAAGGAAGGCGGCATTCCCCCTCGGTTGCAGCACATAGCTCAACACAGTTCCAACCACCAACGCAATGCCAATTGAAATGGGGAAAGCAACGGCGAGTCCGGCCATGTCAATTGCAGCTACGAGCAAAAGGTTGGCCAGGTTGAACAGCGCTCCTCCAATGAGTGCGTTCACAACGTTCGAAGTATCTGCCGCATGGACGTTGTTCAGAAAGCTGGAAGAATCGTGCCCTGTACTGCCCATGGTGAAAGCGAGCACCAGTGAGATGAAAAATATGCCGAGGGCATAGTCCCAGTAGAAAAGTTCGAAGCGATAGCCTTTGACACCCTTATAGGTGTTTGCCCACGAACCCCAGCAGACCGCACTCGTAATCATCATCAACAGCGCAATGTTCAGACTCGATGGCGTGAACATCCATTCTCCTTCAGGCGTTGTAAGGGTTGGGAAGGGTGCAACTGTACTCTTCTTTAATTCGCATCACAAGCGGGAGGCAAACAGCTACTGCGATGAACTATCCGTTCAGCTGCGAGTAAGTCGATCGGCGTAAGAACTCTCCTTGTCCGGCACGGCCTAGAAACTTATCTCCATCCACCACCACGCGGCCACGGGAAAGAACGATGTCAGGCATGCCTGTTACCTGGATGCCCTCGAACATGGAATAATCCACGCGCATGTGATGAGTCTTGGCGCTGATCGTGTGTTTGCGGTTGGGATCGAAGATAACGAGATCGGCGTCGCTGCCGACTGCGATCGTCCCTTTGCGCGGATATAGACCAAAGAGTTTCGCCGGAGTCGTAGAGACCAGTTCGACGAATCGGTTCACACTGAATCTACCCTGAGCGACGCCGCCGGAGTAAATCAGACTCATGCGGTGTTCGATCCCCGGGCCGCCGTTCGGAATTTTGGTGAAATCGCCGCGGCCAAGTTCTTTCTGTTCTTTGAAGCAGAAGGGACAGTGATCCGTAGAGACGACCTGCAGATGATCGCGCTTGAGGCCAGTCCAGAGTTTTTCCTGATGCCACTTTTCTCGCAGCGGCGGAGTGAAGACATACTTTGCGCCTTCGAAGTCGGGCACGTCAAAGTTTTCTATTGAGAGATACAAATACTGCGGGCAAGTTTCGGCATAAACCGGAAGTCCGCGGTCGCGCGCCTCGCGAACTTTCTCGAGTGCTTCGTTGCAACTCAGGTGCACAATGTAGATGGGCGCTCCCGCCATTTCCGATAACGCAATCGCGCGGGAGACGGCTTCGGCCTCCGCCGTGGTGGGGCGGGTGAGAGCGTGATATTTCGGCGCCGTCTTTCCTTCGGCCAGCGCCTGTTGAATAATTACGTCGATCGCGCTGCCGTTTTCCGCGTGCATGCAGATGAGGGCGCCGTTTTTCGCGGTAGTTTGCAGGGCTCGGAAAATGCTCGCATCGTCAAGCATGAATACGCCGGGGTAGGCCATGAAAAGCTTGAAGCTGGTTACGCCTTCACCCACCAGCGCGTTCATCTCCTGTAGTTGACCATTGCCTATATCGGTCACGATGCAGTGAAAGGCATAATCACAGACAGCCTTGTTTGAAGCCTTATCCATCCACGTGTCAAAGGCTTTTCGCAAGGGCTGGCCTTTGTATTGAATAGCGAAGTCGATCAGCGTTGTGGTTCCACCGAAAGCGGCGGCGCGGGTTCCGGTTTCGAAATCGTCGGCGCTGGTGGTGCCGCCGAAAGGCATGTCCAGATGCGTGTGCACATCAATGCCGCCAGGGAAAACATATTTACCTGAAGCGTCCAATACCTTCGTGGCGTTCTGTCGAGGAAGGTCCTTGCCGATCGCTGCGACCTTGCCATCCGTGATGGCAACATCTGCCACGTAAGTATCGGTTGCAGTCACAACGGACCCGTTGCAGATAATCGTGTCGAAGCCCATCAATGCCTCCCCGCGCGGCTGAGATGAAACAGGAATTCTATGCTAAACTGCCGCACTTCAGTTCCTGATATTTCTTGAACAACGAAAGGGGTCTACCATGCAGTTCGGCATTACGTTAAAACCAGACATTTCGGTGGAGCGCATCGTCGGGTTAACGCGCCAAGCCGAAGCCGCTGGTTTTGAGTATGGGTGGCTCTTTGACTCCCACGTTTTGTGGATGGACCCATACCCTTTACTCACCTTGATGGCCGCCAACACGAAGCAGATGCGGCTCGGCACGCTGGTGACTAATCCCGCGGTTCGCGATCTCACGGTAACCTCCAGCTTGTTCGCCACACTAAATCTGATCTCAGGCGGCCGGATGGAGTTGGGCATCGGACGCGGAGACAGCTCGAGACGCGTGCTGGGCAAGAAGCCGGTCAGTTGGTCCCAATTGGAAACTGCGGTAAAGATTTTCCGTGATCTCACAGCCAGCCGTGAAATTGAATATGAAGGCCAGCCGACGCGGCTCACGTGGGCCAAAGTTTCTCCGCGAGTATGGATCGCGGGCTATGGACCCAAGGTATTGCACATGGCGGGCCGGGTCGCCGATGGAATCATTCTTCAGTTTGCCGATCCTGATTTGATTTCCTGGTGCCTGGGCTTCGTGAAGGAAGGCGCACGCGCGGCGGGACGCGATCCGGAGCAGATTGAAGTAATGTCAGCCGCGCCAGTCTGGGTGTCGGATGATTTGGCTGTCGCGCGAGAGCGCGTGCGCTGGTTTCCGGCTTTGGTATCCAACCACGTGATGGATCTGATTCGGCAGTACAAGCCGGAAGATCTGCCTCCGGCGCTCACTTCCTACGTGCGGGACCGGGGCGGCTACGACTACTTGCACCACTGCGTGGTCGAAAGCGACAACGCAAATTTTGTTTCTGACGAGGTAGTCGATCGTTTTTGCGTCGTCGGACCGGCTAAGGCTCATCAGGAAAAAATCCGTAAGTTGGCCAGCGTGGGGGTCACGCAGTTCAACTTATATTTGATGTGCGGAGACGAGGAACAATCATTAGAGATCTATCAGCGCGAGGTCTTGCCGGCCTTCCGTGAAACCGCGCAGAAGAAACATTGACCTACGAGGTTGTCATCGGCGAAAGGGCAAGCCGCTGGTGAAATTTCATCATCGCGTAATAGGCCACGAACGAAACGGCGAAGCCCACGAACCAGGAGTAGTCATACAAAACGCGTACGAGCGGTACTGCGAGACCCACCAGCGCGGTCCCAGCTCCGAGCGCAAGTGCAGCCACCGCGCGCCAGTTGA
>PKVZ01000001.1 GCA_003131635.1 Acidobacteriaceae bacterium | reverse complement strand
CACGAAGATATTTGCGGCGGCTTTGCGAATCCTGCGCGCGAATTTCGCGCTCCACTCCGGCCAGCGCGTGCAGCTGCGCCGCGCTTCGCCGAGATCGCAAATTGGCCGTAGATGCCATAAGGCAGCTTCTAGCTTCTAGCTCCTAGCTCCTAGCTCCTAGCTTCTGGCTCTTCGTGGTTCGCCTTGACTTCCAGTTCGGCTACTCCCTATGCTCCAGAGTTCGGGGCTGTGCCCTCGTTGCCTCGCCGGAGAAGCCTTGCCGAATCATCCACCACAAAATCTGACCATCGCGACCACCGGCGCCAGCGGATCGGTGTTTCTGCGGCACTTGCTGCTGGCGGTCGAGCGTGATGCGCGCGTTCGGACCGTAAACTTCATCGCATCGGACTCCGGCCTGCGCGTCCTGGCCGAAGAACTCGACATCCAGGGACGTTCGAACCTCGTTGGCCAGCTCCTTTCCAGCGCCGATAGCGTTGCCTCTGAAAAGGCGCCACGCAATTCCACGAAAACTTCAGTTCGCAGCTCGGCAAACATCTCGCCGAAAATTCAAGAGCAATCGAACGCTGATATCGGTGCCAACGTGGCCAGCGGTTCTTATCCCGCCGATGCCATGATCGTGATCCCGTGCAGCGTGGGCACTTTGGCCCGCATCGCCAACGGCATCGCCTCGCACCTGATCGAGCGTGCGGCCGACGTCTGCCTGAAAGAGAAGCGTCCGCTGGTACTCTGCGTGCGCGAAACGCCGCTCAACAAAATCCATATTCGCAACCTGTACCGGGCCGCCGATGCCGGGGCGACCATTTTTCCACTCATCCCGGCCTACTATTACCGGCCGGCCAGCTTAGATGACATGGCTCGCGAGTTTGCCTATCGCGTGCTCGCTCACCTGGGCCTTCCTCAACCCCAAGCCTTCCAATGGAAAGGCTGAATTATCAAGCGCCTAGAGCGGCCCAAGGCCAACCCATCGCGGTCTTAAGAGCGGCCTAAGGTACAAGATCGGCACTTTAAGGGGACAAATTCAGTGTAGAACCCAAAAAGTGGGGGTCCCAGATACCCGCCGGACATGTACGAGAGGGGAAAATCTTACGAAGGCGGGCTACTTGGCCGAGCAAGCGCAGTGATTTTTGCGACTTCCTGGTTGAGCTTTTCTTCCGGGATGTCGCGGCCCATACTTCTGAAGCTTTCCTGAGCGTCAAGCACGTATTGATGTGAAAGACTTCTGTTCCCTGCAAGCTCCTCAATCGCTGCGAGCCGCAGATAGTTTCGCCCCACGTCGATCAGGAGTGCTTTGTCCCCTTGTGCGCTCGGCAGTTTGGTCATCGATTTTGAGAAATTTGTGTCGCTCAGCAGGGCTTGGCGGGCGTGTTCAGGATCGGCCTGATCGTACTGTAAGAGGGCGAGCCGCCCGTATTCGGCCCCGGCGAGCATTTCTTCCCATATCAGTTGCCCTTGCGTGACCGTTCTCCCGTAGTGCCAGCCGACTAATGCTCCAATGAGAAGGCCTGATAGAACGGCAATTCCGCAGAACCTCAGTGCCTTCATATTCCCCTCAACCTTTGCCGCAGGGGCTATCGCAAGCGTCTTGCTTGTTCAGCGCTTGGATAATCTGCGTCAGGTGTGCTGCTGAACAGTCTTTCCACCCTGCCTGTTTCAGCGTGGTCTGTGCTTTTTGCATCCAAGTTTGGTACGCCGGCGAGTTTCCTTCAGCCTCTTCTATCATTGCAAGCCGAGCATAGGTGAGACCGGTTTCCACATCGATCAGCGTCCGTGCGGTGGGATCCGTCAACTGCCGCTTGCCCTGCTGCGCGGTATCCAGAATCAAGTTCAAGTATTCCCGGCTGCCCTCCGGTCCGTATTTTGGATTTCGAAGCCTCAAGGCTGAACCCATGCTGAGCATCCGCAGGCGCGCGATTAAATCGTACGTCTTGAGAAATTCCCTTCCTGCGGGATTGCCAAATGGGCGCGCCTCGCGCAGGCGTTCGCGTCGCGACGAGGGTCTCCATCCGGCATACAGCCCGAGGCCGGCGCCGACGAGGAACAGCAGGGCAAAGAGTGCGGCCTTCTTGAACACGCGTTACGCCTTCTGGGGGATGATCCTATAAGCCTAGGTGCGCGCGGGTATCAATCCCAGATACCTCCCGGACGTGTACCGCCGGGCAAGTCTGACTCGACCGCAAAATTCCGAGATTTCCAAAGGCGCGTCTAAGGTCCGTTAGCGTAGAATGCGGCAAATTCCCTGAGGGTGATTCATGTTCAGACAATGGTGCGCAGGGGTGGTTGTGTTTACGGTTCTAGGCGCTGTTGCCTACGCTACGGACGATCACAATCCCCATGCGGGCGATGCCAAGGCGGCGAAAGCCGGCGAGTATGAATTTCGCATCAACTGCGCGCTTTGCCACGGCCTGGGCGCGCACGGCGGCGGCCGCGGACCCGACTTGACTCGGGCACAGAAGAAGCATGCGCATTCCGACGCGGAATTGTTTCAGGTCGTCAGCAATGGAATCCCCGGCACCGTCATGCCCGCCAACGGAACCAACGGCCAGGGCGTCGGCATGACCGACGAAGAAATTTGGCAGATCATTGCCTACATCCGGAGCGTGGAGGTAAAAGCGCCAGCCAGGCCCGTGGGCAATGCCTCGCATGGCAAGGACCTTTTTTACGGCGACGCGAACTGCTCGCTCTGCCACATGGTGGAGGGCAAGGGCGGACGCGTAGGTCCCGAACTGAGCGCCGTGGGCGGTTCTCGCACGAGAGAAGCACTCATCGATTCGGTGCGCAATCCCAGCCGCCGTCTGGCTTGGGGATTGACTGAATCCACGAAAGAGTTTCCCCAGGAATACGAAACCATCACCGTGGTGACCGCGGACGGAAAGCAAATCAAGGGCGTGGCCTTGAACGAAGACAACTTCAGCGTGCAGATCATGGACACGAGCGAGCAAATCTATCTGCTGG
>PKVZ01000289.1 GCA_003131635.1 Acidobacteriaceae bacterium | reverse complement strand
GAAGTTGCCACCGAAGGAATCCGTGTCAACGCTGTTGCCCCCGGCCTGATCGAAACCGGACTCCATGCCGCCAACGGCGCGCCTGATCGCCTGGACCGGTTGGCAGCAACCATTCCGATGCAAAGGCCGGGCACGCCGCTCGAGGTAGCTGAAGCCGTACTTTGGCTGCTCTCCCCCGCCGCTTCCTACACCACCGGCGCCATCCTGGAGGTTGGCGGCGGCCGGTAGTTTCCGTCGATCCCAGCTTTTACGCCATTCTTTTGTTTCAGGCTGGGCGACCCGCTTTCCGCGCCCTCACCAGCGCACCGGCTACAGGCTCAACCACTAGCCGGTTGACTTCCAGCCGCGGATCAACCTCGCAAACCGTATCGCACAAAACCTCCCGTACGATAAGCGAATGACGAAAGACGCCTCCCGCCATGGCTAGCGGGATAACGGCGTTATCTCGCCCAAATAGCCGCCGCACCACGATGCCGGCGAGTTGCGCGAGTTCCTTGCCCGCCTGCCGCAGAACCTGTCGCGCCAGTTCATCCCCCACGTCGGCAGCGGATACAACCGCCGGGAACAGCGCCGCAAAATCTGGCATGGAGTTGGCAGTGCGGGCTAACTGCTCGAATGATTCCACCTTCCAGATGGATTTCATTTCGCAGAAAAGCGCCGAGGTTGGCTTAACGGATCGCTCGTCCGCAGCTTCATCAGCCGATCGCAGTAGCGTGGCGACCGCCGCACGGCCGATCCAGTGAGCCGACCCTTCGTCGGAAATCGCAAAGCCCCAACCCCCGGCACGGGCAGTTCTTCCCTGAGCATCGCGGCCGTAGGCAATCGAACCCGTTCCGGCAATCACGATCACGCCCGGCCCCGCTCCCAGAGCGGCTTGTAGCGCGATCTCCATATCGCCCACCACTTCAATTTCCCCGGTCATCACCTCCGCAATCATCCTGCCTACTGCGCTGGCAATTTCTCCGTGTCCCACGCCAGCCACGCCCACGCAGCCTCGATGAATTTGTCGCGGATCGATTTTCGCCGCAGCGCACGCCTGCCGAATCGCCTCGTGCAGCGATTCGCGCGCTCGCACTTCTCCCACGCGAGTAATGTTGCTGGGGCCAGCGACCGCCGTTGCGAGCACCGAAACTTCATCGCCCACCACGCACGTTGTCTTGCTGCCTCCGCCATCAATTCCTATGTAGTAAGCCACGGTTATTTCTACCACAGCCACTTTGGTCGTACAGGCGTCGGCGGACCTTCTCTCCACGTCTACAAACACTCACTCGCGTGCCCCGCAAATTGCCCCCATAATGAAAGCCACCAACATGAAGATTCGAATCTCGGAACTCGGCAATCAAGGCGACTTACGGGGCCTTAGTTTTACCCTTCCAAAGGAAGCCCTCGATTTCGTGGGGCGCGTGGCGGATCTCTATCTTGCCTCCACCGCGCCCGGAGCAATCCGCGGCAATCATTATCATTTGCGGAAACGCCAGGCCCTCATGATCCTGCCGGGCACAACCTGGTCGTTTCATTGGGACGAGGGCGAAGGCACACCGGCGCAGCATCGCGGGTTTGATGGCAGCACCGCCGTGCTGGCAATGGTGCCGCCGCGAACTTCTCTGGCCGTGCGCAACGATGGAGAAGCGCCGTTGTGGTTCATGACCTGTTCATCCGAGCCTTACGATCCAACAGACACCGTTGTGCGGAAAGTTATATAGCGGCAGAACGCATGGGCCTCGGCAAACTCGATCTCGCGATTATCGCCCTCTACCTGGTTGGCATTACCCTGTTCGGATTGCGCTTCCGCAAGCGGCACCGCTCGCTGCGCGATTACTTTCTCGCGGGACGCGATATCCCCTGGTGGGCCATCGCACTCTCCATTGTTGCCGCCGAAACCAGCACACTCACCATCATCAGCATCCCCGGCCTTGCCTATGACACCAATCTAACTTTCCTCCAGGTCGTCATGGGATACGTGGTGGGGCGATTTGTGATCAGCTTCGTGCTGCTGCCGCATTATTTTCGCGGCGATCTTTACACCGCTTACGAATTGATCGAACACCGCTTCGGCCGCGGTTTACGTTCGCTCACCGCCGGTTTGTTCCTGTTAACTCGAACCGCCGCGGAAGGAGTGCGAGTCTATGCCGTGTCGATTGTGGTTGCAATCGCACTTGGAACGGGCGAGGTATCCTCCATCGCCATCATCACTGTATTGACCCTCATCTATACGTTCGAAGGCGGCCTTGCGGCCGTGATCTGGACCGACGTGGTGCAGACCGTCATCTACGTCTCCGGAACGCTGGTGGGGTTGTGGACGATTCTGCACCTTGTCCCCGGAGGCTGGAGCGCCATTCATGCCGCCGCCGCGAGCGCGGGCAAACTGCAAGTGTTCGATTTCACTCCCAGTCTGTGGATCCCTTACTCGTTCTGGGCGGGCGTAATCGGCGGAACTTTTTTTATTACGGCCAGCCACGGCACCGATCAACTCATCGTGCAGCGCCTGCTCGCGGCTCGCAGCCGAAAGCAATCCGTGACGGCGCTGCTTTCGAGCGGCGTGGCGATTCTGTTTCAGTTTGCGCTGTTCCTGATGGTGGGAGTGATGCTATGGGCCTACTATCGCGTGCCCTCGGCGGCATTCGGAAAACCGGATCGCATCTATCCTACGTTCATCGTCAAACAGATGCCGCACGGTATTTCCGGCTTGCTCATCGCCGCGATTCTAGCGGCTGCCATGTCGAACCTGAGCGCCGCGCTCAATTCGCTCTCCTCCAGCGCGATCATGGATTTTTACGTGCGCCTTCGACCGCAAGCCGACGAGCAGAAACGGATGCGCCTCTCGCGCATGGCCACGTTCGGTTTTGCCATCGTACTCTTTAGCTTGGCCGTTTTTTCGCTTCACAANNTTCAGCATGGATTTATACCTGTGGCGTTGGACGCACGTCCCGTGGACATGGTGGGTGATGATCGGAACGATTGTGACGTTTGCGGTAGGATATGCAGCCAGCACGGTACTGCCGGAGTAGCCTTTCTTCGCGCTCTTTGCGGCTTTTCTTAGCGCGCCACCGCTAACGTATACTTACACCCTTCGCCCATGGCAGATCTCACACCTCGTCCCGAACTCGCCCGTGATCTCGGCGTAAGCCACGCTTCTGCCGTGGTGGTGGGAACCATCATCGGCAGCGGAATCTTCCTGGTTCCCGCGGAGATGATGCAGGCCGTGGGCTCGGCCAAACTGGTTTATCTGGCATGGCTCGTGGGCGGTCTGCTGTCTTTTTTCGGCGCGCTCACTTACGCCGAACTCGGCGCCATGAAGCCGCAGGCCGGCGGAGAGTATGTCTACGTTCGCGATGCCTATGGCCCGCTGGGCGGGTTTCTCTACGGCTGGACGTGGTTCGTGATCGCGAAACCCGCCTCCGTGGCGACCATTGCAACCGGACTGGTTCGCATTCTGGGAACATTCTCCATTTTTTCTTTTTTTTCTGAAAATATTTTTCTTGTACACTCCTTCGCCGTTACCTGGGGGCAGCTCGTCGCCATCGCCGCAGCCATTCTTATCTCGGTCCTGAATTATCTGGGAGTAAAAAAAGCTGGCGAGTTTCAGCTCATATTCACCGTCCTGAAAGTCGTCATCATTCTCGGCATCGTGCTCGTCTGCTTCAGCGGCGCCGGCAGCGCCACCGGACGCGGCTGGAGCAACTTTGCCGGAACATTT
>PKVZ01000217.1:1811-25717 GCA_003131635.1 Acidobacteriaceae bacterium | reverse complement strand
TTAGCTCTTAGCTCTTAGCTTCTAGCTTCTAGCTCTTTGCTCGGTACTCGGTACTAGGCACTAGGTACTAGGTACTAGATTCTCTTCTTCGCCATCACCACCGCTCCGATGATCGCCACCAGTAACAGCAGCGAGGCGATCTCGAAGGCGAACATATATTGTCCATACAACTTCATTGCTATCTGCTGCGTGTTGTCGTTCTCCACCATGGGGAGCGCGTGTTCCGGGAAAATGTCGTTTCCTTTTGTAAAAACCGCCATAAATAATCCACCGAGGGCCGTCGCCGCAATAATCCCCGGTATCCACTGGCTGTTGAACTGCCGCTCTCTCATCGAACGATCGATGCTCACCAGCATGATCACAAACAGGAACAGCACCATAATTCCGCCCGCATAGAGAATGATTTGCACGCCAGCGACGAACGGAGCATAGAGCATCAAATAAATCGACGCCTGCGCCAGCAGCGTAACAATCAGCGCCAGCGCCGAATGCACCGGATTCTTGCGCGTGATCACCAGGATGCCGCCGATCAGCATGATCCCGGAGAGCAGGTAAAAGAAAAATGGTGTGGCTACTGGTGCCATAATTTTTGTTGCAGCAGCGCTACGCTCGCCGTCAGTATCAGAACCCCCAGGCCCATCGGCAGGAGGACTTTCCATCCCATCCGCATGAGCTGGTCAAAGCGATATCGCGGGAACGTGCCACGATACCAGATATAGAGGTACATGAAGCCGGCAACTTTCGCCGAGAACCAAAAAATATCCTGAATTCGCACGCTTACCTCGGGAATGAACAGAATCAGACCAATCAAGCCGAGGACTACGCCGAATCCCGCGAGGCCGATGGTTTGAACGCGGAAAAGCGGATGCTTGGGCATGCGCACCGTATTGAAGAAGCAGATCGCTGCGAATAGAAGAAACGTAACGCCGGGGAAGAGAGAGAAAATCTGATCCCAGGGACTCCCGCTCAGAAAATTCGGAAAAGGCCGCAGCCATCCGCCCAGCCACAACGTTACCGCGATGGATGAGACCGCGATCATGGCGGAGTATTCCGCCAGGAAGAACAACGACCAGCGGAAGCCGCTNNAGCGGAAAGAATTTGAAAATGAACCATTCTCCCTGTGCCAGCTGCGCCTGCACGATCCCAATCATGCTGAGAGTTCCGGTGCCCTCGGCGTTCAGGCTGGTCATCAGAATTGCCGACACCACGGCCAGTCCCATCGCGACTTCATACGACACCATCTGAGCACTCGACCGCAGCGCACCGATCAGCGGATAGTGCGAGTTCGACGCCCATCCTGCCATCACAATGCCCAGCACGCTGAGCGACGAAACGCCCAGCATGAAAAGAATTCCGATGTTCATGTCGGTGATGGCGTGCGTGGGACCGAAGGGAACTACAACAAAAGTTGTGAATGCCGCCAGCACAACCACAAACGGAGCCACCCAGAAAATAAGACCATCGGCCTCGGCCGGCATGATGTCTTCTTTAAGCAGTAACTTAATGGCATCCGCGATCGGCTGCATCAGGCCGTGCGGGCCGACCCGCATGGGTCCAAGCCGAACCTGCATGTGCGCCAGGATTTTGCGCTCAAGCCAGTTCATCGCGATTACCGCGACGGAGAGTCCCGCGAAAACCAGCAAAATGTAAACCAACACCCAGAACATGTTGCCGGCAGCACCGGGGGTCTGGCTGCTACTGAGATAAGACTTGATGTAGTCGACGATCTGGCCCATCAGCGATCCACCTCGCCGAGAACAATGTCCAGCGTGCCAATCACGGCGATCACGTCAGCCACGAGCTGCCCGCGGCACATCACATCCAGAGCCTGCAGATTTACGAACGAAGGTGGACGCACTCGTACCCGATAAGGCTGCGTGGAGCCATCGCTGACGATGAAATAACCCAGCTCGCCTTTGGGCGCTTCGATGGAGTGATAAACCTCGCCCGCTGCCGGCTTCATGACCTTCGGCACTTTTGCCATGATCGGTCCTTCAGGCAGCGCGCCAACCGCCTGCTCGATGATGCGCACGGATTGCCGCATCTCGGCCATACGCACGAGATACCGATCGTAGGTGTCGCCGTTTTGGCCGATCGGGATTTCGAAATCAAAATTCTTGTAGTTGGCGTAGGGCTGCGCCTTGCGCAGGTCCCACTTCACGCCGCTGGCGCGCAGCACGGGGCCAGTTACGCCGAGTGCGATGCAATCCTCAGCGGAGATGGTTCCAACGTTCTTCGTTCGCTCCACCCAGATTCGGTTGGTGGTAAGCAACTCTTCGTACTCGTCGATCTTCGGGCGGAAGAAATCAAGAAAATTCTTCACTTCCTTTTCGAAACCAGTATAGGTTTCATACTGCAAGCCGCCGATGCGGAAAGCGTGAGTAGTAAGGCGCGCCCCGCAATATTTCTCGTAGATCTTGAGAATCTCTTCCCGGTCGCGGAACGTATAGAACAGCGGCGTGATGGCGCCGATATCGAGGGCGTGCGTGCCCAGCCAGAGCTGGTGGCTGGCGATGCGGTTTAGTTCAGTTAGGATGACGCGAACATGCTGGGCGCGCTGCGGCGCTTCCACGTTGAGCAGCTTCTCCACCGTCTCGCAGTAGCCCAGCCCATTCGAGACCGCGGCAACGTAATCCATGCGGTCCACGTAGGGATTGAACATCGTGTACGTGCGATGCTCGCCGATCTTCTCGACCCCGCGGTGCAGGTATCCGATCACGCACTCCAGTCCGAGAACCTTCTCTCCATCAAGCCGCAGTATCACGCGCAACACCCCGTGCGTGGCGGGATGCTGCGGCCCCATGTTGATGACCAGTTCGTTGGCATCCAGAAACGGCTTCTCGGGAGTTTCCAGATCGAGATTCGAGAGCGAACTGTGCTGGTCTGTCATTGGTTCTTGCTGGCGTTCTTATCGGCGGTTTTCACTGGCCGCTTTCAATGCCCAAGTTAATCTGCACCCACTCGTTATCCTGTTGCAGGATTCCGTAATCCTTGCGCAGAGGGTGACCCTTCCATCCCTCGGGCAACAGAATCCGCTTCATATCAGGATGTCCATCAAACTTGATGCCGAACATATCGTAGACTTCGCGCTCCAGCCAGTTGGCCGCGGGCCAGATAGGAACGGAACTTGGCAGGCTCTCGCCATCCAGAATTTGCGCGCTCACCCGAATACGCTCGTTGCGTGCAAAAGAATAAAGAATCCATACCACGTCGAATTGTTTTTCGCGCTTTGGGTAATGCACCGCGGTGATATCAACGCAGTAATCGAACCGCTCTTCATTGCGCAGAACTTGGAGAATCTCGGGAATCAGCGAGCGATCGACCGCCATGTAGTTCTGCCCAGCGTAAGTAAGAGGCGTTATGCCGGAGCCGTATGTTCCCCTGAACTTCGCGACCATGGGCGAATCCCACGCAGTCGGTGTGGGTGCGGCGGGCTTCGCAGGAGCTGCAGGTTTTGCGGCAGCAGGCGTCGCGGGCCCGGCAGATGCAGGTTTCGGAGCTACTGGCGACGACGAAGGCGAAGCCAGCTTTTCAGCCGGATGCTTTTCTGTAGAACTCTTTTCTGTAGAAGTTTTGGGATCGGATTGAACGGAGCCGGAAGCAGTTGCTTTCACGCCGCCGGGGACGACTGTTTGGTCCGCCGTCGGTTTCGGCTCGCCTTCCGGCGGGGGTGTAGAGGGCGATTTGATTTCGTCCGGCATTAGCGGCGAAGGCACAAACCTCAGGCGCGCAGGGTTTCGGAGAGAACGTTAATTTTTATCAGCTTGAGCATTCGGTGTCAACGAGCCGGACGAGAAAAAATGGCGGATATTCAATTCCGGGAACGCCGCACTTGCTTACTACACGCGGGCTTGCGCCTGATAGTTTCAATCAGATCGCGGATGCGCTGCGCATCCTTTTTTTCCATGGCCGTGGCTGGTGATGGGATCGGTCCTGCACCCGGCTGTAAGGCTCTAAGCGTCTGGAGCGCTTTTGCGTTATGATTCTTCATCGGAAGGAACGGTCATGGACGGAGATGAAAAAGCTTGCCCGGTCTGCGGAGAAACCATCAAGGCCGTAGCTCTTAAGTGCCGTTTCTGCAATAGCGACCTCGCGGCATTCGCGGCTACGAAAGCGCTCGACACCGAGAAAGACCTATTTTCTGGCCACCCGGCAATGATTTACACCGCCGGGCAATTGTTGCCTTTTCTCGTTTTAATCGTGCTGGCGATTGTGGCTGGCTATTCCCTCGACGCCAACAATGTCCGTAATGGAGTCCTCTACTCTGTCGTCGGCTGCGTGGTTTTGTGCGCGATCGTTTGCCTCTACTTCTACTCCAAGAGTCTGGGCACCCATTACAAAATCACCACCCAGCGGATCAAACGGGAAACCGGCATCCTCTCAAAGAAGCAGGAAAGTCTGGAATTATTCCGCATCGACCATTTTGAATTGATCAAACCTTTCGCAATGCGGCTGCTCGGCCAGGCGGAGTTGCACTTGTTCTCGTCGGATGCGGAATTTGAGAATTTCTATGTCTACGGGGTGCCTAAGCTGGAAGCCCTCGCAGACACTCTTCGCGAGTGTCAGCTTCGCGAACGCGCACGACGCGGCCTGACAACATTCGTGAAGGCGTAAGGCATTCCAGCCGAAACGCTCTTCGTCTTTGCGTTCTTCGCGGCCTTCCTTTGCGATCTTTGCGGTTAAGGGCTTTGGAACGGTAGGGCCGCAGTTACACCCATTCCAGCGCACCTTTCCCCCAAACCCAGATGTACCCGACGATCAGGATGACGAGAAAGATCAAGATCTCCACCAGTCCGAACACGCCGAGGGCTTTGAACTTGACGGCCCATGGAAACAGGAAAATCGTTTCCACATCGAAAACCACAAACAGGATTGCGATGATGTAGTAACGGACGGTGTAACGGCCGCGGGCATTGTCGATGGGGTCGATGCCGCATTCGTAGGGCATCAGTTTGGTTTTGCTCGGATTGTCCGGGCGCACCAGCTTGGCCAACAGCAGTGTCAGCGGAAGAAACACGGCAACGACTGCCATGAAAATAAAAATAGCAACGTAGTTTTGCGGCATAGTTTGCTCGGGTATGGCCGGCTATTGCAAACGCATCCATAGTATCGCCGTCTGCTCGTGTCTTCAAGGCTCTTCCGAAATACTGTCGCGGACCGCACCCGCCCGCACCCCATCGCTTCACTTATTCTTCCCTTACTGCTTCTCCCAGTGGGTCGAATTGAACTGCTTCGGGTCGAACACTGCTGGGTCGAGCTTTACATTGCCTTGGATATCAGAATACTCCTCGCTGAACGTCATCCTGTCCTCCACGTGCACCTCAACTCGGGCAGCGATCCAGCCACCGGCGAGTTTGCGGTAGTCGGTGAAGCGAATGTCTTCGGCTTTCTTCGGGTCGCTGCGGGAAGGTTCCATCTCACGCACGAAGAGCAACCTGTCCTTTTCCACCCAGAATTGCCTGGACTGCAAATCTCCCTTCCCCGCACCAACCACGTAGACGGGATGGCCGTCCCAAACGTCTTCCCGCAGCTTCGTTAAGTCATAGCCCTGGGCTTTCACAATGTCGATGGTAGTCTTCGGCTCTTGGCGGTAGACGTCAAATCCGAACACCAGCAACATGTTCACACGAGGGCGGGTCGCCGACACTTTGCCGTCCTTCATGATGGTCACATTCCCACCGGCCAGCACGTAACCATTTCCATCGGCCGGCGGCCCAATATCGATACGCAACCGGCCAGGCAGCAACGCCGCTTCATACCAGGTCTCAACTTTGGTAGTGCCATCCGGGTTGTAAGTCGTGCTCTTCTGGGTGAAGGTGACCGCATCGTACCAGGACGCTTTATACCGATCATGCATCGCGCGCAAAACCCCTTCTCCATCGCGGATTTCCTGAGCGTGAGCGAAAGTGGAAGCAGCGAAGACCAGAAAGAATAGGACGATTAACAACCGTTTCATGGAACTCCTCCAATTTGCTCGATGATCAGGTGGGTATCAGAAATCCTATGCTATCGACCAGGTTCGTCGAGCCCGAAAATCACTGAAATCTGTCGGGAAACACGAAGACAGCGCGAGCAAGGTCGCTGCCCAGCGTCGCTTCGCAATAGTAGCGGCCCAGGATGCCCTCTTTCCAGGTAAGCAAATCAGGATTTAAGCGGGCGAATTCCTCCCACTCTGTAACCCGGTAGCGAGCCATACGCTCGTGAATTAACAAGAAGTACGCGTAGGTGATCGTCTCGTTGTAAAGCTGCGTCTTGCCGCGAGCCGTCGCGAATCGCTTCAGCGCGCTGACGAATTTTCCGAGCGCGACCAGAACCGGATACTCGGACAGATAGGCGTACGCCAAACGCACATGATCGGCGTGGTGGAATGAACCGTCGGGAAGCGTATCGTTCTCGAAATTGTGGATGAGTTGTTCGTCGGTCATTTGATTCCGCACTGCTTAGCGGACATCTATAGGCCCCTATTTATCGGCGGTGCGCTTGCGCACAGGCCGCGCCTTGATTTCCCTGAGGCGATGGCTGGCGCCGGAATCGAGATCGAAATCATAAAACCGCTTCAACTCCTGAATCCGCTCGAGGGATGCTGGGCTGAACGGGGTTTTTCCGTCGAAGGCATGCAGCACAATGCCTTCTAGAAGATCGCCCAGCGTCATGTCATGGTATTCCGCGAAGGCCTTCAGGATTTTGAGCAGGCGCTTTTCCATGCGCACCCCGGTTTGGACGCGCTCCACCAGCAGCTTTGAATCTTCTGTCATATGTACCAGTGTACAAAACTACCACGATATTAGCAATCGCAAGGCCACGCTGCGCCCGGACGCACAGACACATTTCAGACGGGTTGTTTATAATCGCGTTTCACTGTTTCTATGGATTTCCCGCGCCCTCGGCGCAATTCCCTCGTAAAGGACTCTCTTGGCATTCGACGAAAACGTTTACGAATTACGGCGCCAGAAGCTGAAACAGATCGAGGCGCTCGGGCAAACCGCGTACCGCAACAAGTACGAGTTCACCCACACCATCCCGCAGATTCTGGCGGAGTACTCGGAGAAGACTGCCGAGCAACTGGAGAACCCGCGCGTGGACGTGCGTGTGGCCGGGCGCATCATGGCGATCCGGCTGATGGGCAAGGCAGGGTTCTGCCACCTGCAGCAGGAAGGCAGACGGCTGCAGATCTACGTGAAGAAAGATGCGGTCGGTGACGTGGGCTTTGAGTTGTACAAGTTGCTCGATCTCGGCGACCACATCGGCGTCAGCGGCTATTTATTTCGCACGCGCACCGGCGAACTCACGATTCACGTCGAGGAGATTACGTTCCTCAGCAAAGATCTGCTGCCGTTGCCTGAGAAGTGGCACGGGCTCACGGATGTGGAACTGCGCTACCGCCAGCGCTATGTGGATTTGGTGGTGAATCCTGAAGTACGGGAAGTTTTTCTGAAGCGCAGCAAGCTGGTGCAGTCGTTGCGGCGAACCATGGAGGCGCACGGATTCGTCGAGGTCGAGACTCCGATGATGCAGCCCATCGCGGGCGGAGCTGTAGCACGGCCGTTCGTGACGCATCACAATACGCTCGACATGGATTTGTACTTGCGCATCGCNNTTCACCATGCTGGAGTTTTATCAGGCTTACACCGACTACCAGGGCGTGATGGATCTCACGCAGAAGTTAATCACGCAAGCCGCTACAGACGTAACCGGCGGAACGGTAACAAAGTGGGGCGATCAGGAGATCGACTGGGCCAACTGGCAGCGGCTAACGATGCGTCAGGCCATCTTTCGTTACTGGCCGGAAGCCGCGGGTGCGAAGCCGGAGATGAGCGACTTTGCTTCCCACAGCGGTGTTCAGAAACTGGTTGAACGCTTCAACCGGGCACACGCGCACATGGCATACGACCGCAACGAGCCCATGGGAAAAACGATTGCGAGTTTGTTCGAAGCGGCGGCGGAGGAGCATCTCACGCAGCCCACGATCATCTACGAGTTCCCCACCGCAGTTTCGCCTCTCTCAAAGCAGAAGCCGGACGAGCCGGACTGGACTGAACGCTGGGAGATTTACGCCGGCAAGATGGAGATCGCCAACGGCTTCAGCGAACTCAACGATCCGGAAGATCAGCGGCGGCGCTTCGAGAGCCAGTTGCAAGACCGCGAGCGCGGCGACGACGAGGCACACCAGATGGACGAGGACTACATCCGCGCGCTGTCGTATGGAATGCCTCCGGCGGGCGGATGCGGCGTGGGCGTGGACCGCCTGTGCATGCTGTTGACCGACTCGCACACTATTCGCGATGTAATCCTGTTTCCCTTGCTGCGTCCGGAGAAAGGCTCAAACATGGCGGAGGCAGACGAAAAGCCATAGAGTTTCGTGCGCCATTTCGCAGTACCCCACCAAGCACTAGAAACAGGGCGCAACGTTTTCTATACTTTTCGCATCGGAAATAGGTGCAGTAATTGGCAGCGCTGCCGTAATGTCCGAACGCCTTGGACATTGGGTCGGTAGCGCTTTGCTTTTCCCAGAGTTATTACTTCGATGTTTTTGCGCTTTTGTCCGCTGTTCTCTGCGGCTCGTAGGCTGGCTTATCGGGGCTAAAGTTGGTGCTCAGATAATCGATCAAAGCATCGCGATCCGCGGGATCGACGACCGCGCCCCACTTTGTCATCTTGTCCACTTCCTTGGTCCAAGCAGCCTTGCTGAGGCGCTGCTGCAGGATGATGCGCGCTTCGTGACATTCCAGACACGCCGTGGTGGCCTTCGCCTGCATTGCACCGGCGGGTAAATCCGCAGTCACGTTCGCGGGAGTACCCTTCTGCGCCAGCGCGCCGGTTGTGAGCGCCAGCAGGGCAATCGGCGCGATTCTAGAAAACATTTTACGAAGCACACCTTTACGAAACATGACTTTACGAAACATGAATCTTCACCTGGTCGATGGCGTTGTAGAGATAACCGCTTGGATTCCATAAAGGTATCGCGGGCTGGGTGCGTCCCTGGCTGTCGGTTGCACGTGACTGGATGGTGTAATCGCCAGCTTTGCCCGGCTTCCAATCGTAGCTCCAAAGGCGCCACGCATAGTGCGATTGGTCATGGCCGAGTCTTGCGGGACTCCAGGTCGCGCCACCATCGGCGGAGATTTCCACTTTCACGATATCGGCTTCTCCCGCCCACGCCGCGCCCTGCACGGTCACTTTACCGGCCTTTAGCTTCGCGCCGTCGCTCGGTCCGGCAATAACGGACTTCACGGTCAACGAGGTCATCGCATGCGTGTCTTCAGGCTTCACCGCGTCGCCGGGCTTCACCGGTTGGTTGGGCAAGCGGTAGCCGGGACTCATAAAATTGCCCACGAATTCCGCGTCGAGCACTTTAATCTCAGTGAGCCATTTGCAGGAGGCCGCGCCGATCCAGCCGGGTACAAGAGCCCGCGCGGGAAAGCCGTGGTGCTTCGTAAGCGCAGCTCCGTTCATGTGTGTGGCGATGAGGGTATCGCCGTCCAGCGCCTTCTCAATCGGAATGCTGCGAATGAAAGGCGGAACTTTGCCGGGAACTTCATCGAGGCCTCGGAACATGACGTGCTTGCCCGTAGACTTGACTCCGGCGCTCTGCAAAACATCGCGCAGCCGTGGGCCCGAAAAACGCGCCGTGCCTACCGCTCCCCTGCCCCACTGAATGCCAGGCACTCGCGGACGGTGCAAGCTGCGTCCGTTACCGGCACATTCGAGCGTATTGACGATCGAGTGCGTCTCGATCTTCGAAAGTTCCGCCAAGTTTAGCGTCAGCGGCTTCTCCACTTCTCCACCCAGCGAGAGTCTCCAGTCGTTGCCTTCGAGTTCGATGGGTTCGTGCATGTGATTGCGCACGAAGAAGTGCGGCACCGGCGTGAGCCACGTATTGAAATATTCGACCGGGCTTTCCAGATCGACGAAGCGGAACGAGCGAAGGATCATGCCGTCTTCGCCCGGAACTGGAACCGCTTGCCCCTGCGGGAAAGCCCAGGTCAGCACGGTGGGCGCCGCGCCCGCAACCAATGCCGCCCCCGACAGCTGCTTAAGGAATTCACGTCTGGAATTCATATTCTTGAAATGTGATCTTGAGAGCATGGGAAAATCCCGAAAGAAATATCTGATCCGTGACTTCTTGCCGCAAGTATAAGTTAACACCACCAGCCCGGAAAAGGAGAGTAGCCAAAACCGGGCCGGCGGCGTTTCCGAAGGGAAGGCGCCCCTCGAAAAATTGAGCGTCCATGGAACCGCGTGGTCCCGCGTCGAACACTGACGCGGGACCTACGGCTTAGGGCAAGTAATAGCGGAACGAGGTGTAGACCATGTTGTCCAGGCCTGAGGGCGATCCTGAAGTGCCTGTCCCCGCAACGCCGGACCAGGTCTCCCGAGTCACATAGGAGTACTGCGTGCCGAACTGGAACCTGCCCCTGGGCCCCTTGTAGAAGCGGTACCAGAAGCCGAGTGTACCCTCCGCGATCGCGCGCGTGTCGGCGGTGCATTTCGAGAGCGAGCCGGGGTTGAATCCGGCTGTGACACCGAAAGAAGGAGCAGTCTCGGTATAGCAGCCGGAATTATTCAAGTGCGGCGATCCGTATCCGACATAATCGCCCGTATTAGCATCGTAATCGTCCGTCCGGCCGGCATACTCGCCGCCAGCATAGGCGTAGACGTCGAGTTTCTTGCCGTGCCACTCCAGCGAGGCTAACCCCTGGTAATCCTTGATCGGATCAGGAGTTCCATTGGCATGAATGGCCAGATCGGAGAGCTGGGCAGCGCCGTATCGCCCCACTCCGCTGCCTCCGAAAGCGTGCAAACCGAAAACAATGTGTTTATTGTCGAAATTCCAGCGGGCGTTGGCGCCAATGCCACCACCGTTTTTCGAGGAGTTATAGGCCCCCGTAACTGCGGTGTCAGGTTTCGCGCAATTCGAAGCGCCGCCGACCAGGAAGTCTGCGCAAGGAAAGGCACGGTCGCGGAACCGGTCGAACAGTCCGAAGATCTCGTAGTGTCCGAAACCGGGATCCAACGCCACCTTGGCGATGACATCCGGCGACGGGTTGAAGGCATACGTGGCCGCAGGTGTACAGGTAGTGTAGTAGACGGGGATGGCTCCGGTGGTCGTGGGGGTGTACGAACCAATGGAGCAAGCGGTGAGAGCGTCGTTGTAGCTGTTCGTTGCACCTGCCTCGCCGAGCAGGAAGTTGTCCGCGTTGTTGTGAGTTGTAAGCGTGGCTTGCGCGTTTTCCATTGCGACGGCGAACGCCACCTTGTGGCTGAAGTCTTTGGTAAGGCGAATGCCATACTGGCGCGCGAACGTGAACCCGACGTTATATCCCGGGTCGATCGTCATGGGGCGAGCATCGTTGGTTTTACCCAAGTCGTCGCTGGGAGCGATGCTTTCTTTATTTTCGGTCACCAGACTCCACATCTGGCCGCCGAGGAAGCTCCATCCATTGTCGAATTTAGCCTGGCCCCAAGCCTGGCGAAGACGGAAAGTGTAGCTATTCGTCGACGTGGCTGAGGAGGTGTCGCCGGCGGAGAGAAAGTCACCGGAGATATAGCTGGAGAACTCCACATTCTTCAGACGCCCGTCGACGTACACAGTTGGCCGCGACTGGCGGGCTGAACCGAAGAACTCCGACAGCGAACTCTGCGATGCACCTGGCATGGTCAAAGAATTGAAGGGTGTGGGAAGGTCCGCTCCGAGGGCTCTTGACCGCCGCACGAATGCAGCTTCCGCGAATCCGCCCGGCGTAATGGTGATTCCTCGGAAGTGAATGGATATAACAGGACTCTCCAGAGGGTTCGGTTTTCCTTGCGACTGTGCGTCCTGCAGGTTGAGCCCAGGTGTCGTGCTATCTTGCTGAGCCGAAATACCGCTTGTGACTGCCGCGACTTGTTGCTGCGGTACAGGTTGAGTTTCGGACTTGGTCGCGGCTTCCGCAGCAGCTTGCTGAGCCTGTTGCCGCTGCAGCTGCTGTGTGAGTCGATCGAGCTGCAGTTGCTGCGCGGCCAGCGCATCTTTCAGAGCCTGCACATCCGCAGCCGTGACCACGGATGGCGCAGGTGCGGCCGCCGCGTCCTTGGCGGCTGACGCCGGCGTTTCTGCCCAGGCGCCGGCGTTCAAAACGGCAAGCGCAAGAGCGGTGATGAATGACCTCTGGATTGTTTTCATGGAATTGGAATTCTCTCCTTTTGAGTTTTGTTGGAACCATTGTTTACCGGGGGATTTACAGAAACTGTTCGCGACTCGAAAGCCTTTGGGCTTCGCGTTTTCGCGTTCTGGTGCGTCTATCGCATCATATCGAGTTATTCCATTAATACTATCGATTTACTAGTGATTACGAGCAGTCAGCCTACACGTGCTCTGTTAAACGGATGTTAAGCTGCGCATGTTAAATTGCGGAAAGTTGGGGGAACTTCCCTAATCCGGAGGCCTTGATTGAGAATCCTATCGCCGTCTACTCGCCTTTTTGTCCGCCCACGACCATGGGCAGAACACTTCCCTTCTCCTTCTTCTTGGCTGCACGTTTGCCTTTGCGCGGACCTGGGTCGGCAATAAGATCCGCCAGAGTTGTGTTTTCCAGAATATTGGCGGCCGCATCGCGCACGTCAAGGAACAACTGGTAGAGCGCCCGGTGCGGCAGATCGCGGTCAATCAGCGCGCGCAACTGTTCGGCATCGCCAAACGGCGCCAGCGGGCCGTCGATCAAACGCATGATTTCGCTGAGCCGGATCTCGGAAGGATCGCGCCGCAACTGATATCCTCCTTTGGCTCCGCGCACGCTTTCGACTATGCGGGCATTTTTCAGTTCGAGCAGGATGAGTTCCAGAAATTTTTCCGGAAGATTCTCCTCATAAGCTACCTCGCGGATCTTGATCGCGCCCTGGTGGTAGTGGCGGGCCAGCATCATCATGGCCTGCAAAGCGTAAAGTCCCTTTTGTGAGATTTTCATAGCGCCCGTCATTATGCCACAAAGTCCATTGCATTACTAGACTTTGTCCACTTTATGCCAATAGCAAACGGCAAGCCGTTTCTGCGAACCCCGTTTCCCTCTTCAAGCAATTTATTTTCAGCGCTTTGCGGATTGTCGCTGCGGCAAGGCTCGGAACCTCAGTGTGCATCGGATTGCGGTTCGAAGGAGGAAAAGTACTCAGCCTCCGTGCGACTTCTTCATGATCTGGGTTCAGCCTCGGGCAAAACGCGCAGCACCTGCACCGTGATATTGTCCGGGCCGCCACGTTGCAGGGCCAACTTCACCAAGGCGGCGCAGCTCTCCGCCGGGGTGCTTCCGTTCACCGACTTCTCCATCTCCTGATCGCTCACCACGCCCCAAAGACCATCCGTACATAATAGAAGTTCGTCGGAATCATGCAGAGCCATACCCCGTTCGGGGCTTTCCGCGGCCACTTCCAGGCCCGCTCCTAGCGCGGCGGTAAGGATGTGCCGCTGCGGATGCTTCTCGGCATCCTCGGCACGCACCAGGCCCGACTCCACCAGCCTGCCCACATAGGAGTGGTCCCTCGTCAAGCGGGAGATGTGCGCCCCGCGCACCAGATAGAGCCGGCTATCTCCCACGTGCGCAAAATAAAGCTCGCGGCCGCGGATAACCAGCGCCGTGCAGGTGGTCCCCATGCCGTGCAGCTCCGGGTGCTCCAGGGCGTAGGCTTGAATCCTTTCGTGAGCCCTGGCAAATGCCTCCAGCAGAGCGGCGTGCGGGTCGCCGCGGACGACATCATCGTAAACTTCACGCACCGTCTCGACCGCCAGTCGACTCGCCTCCTGGCCTCCTTCGTACCCTCCCATGCCATCGGCGATAACCGCCAGTCTGCCCTTGCTCTGCAGCTCACGCTCGGCGGCCGGTTCCCAATAGAGGTAGGAATCCTCATTGTTGGCTCGTTGGCAACCCACGTCGGTAAGGCTCGCAACTTCGAGTCCAGGTTTCACATTCATACGGTCAATAGTTAAGGCTCCGCTATGCCCGGCCATTATAGACAAGTTGGCGCGCAAGAATGCATTGTCTGAGCCGCATTCCGGAAAACAGAAAAGCCGCGGCCAGCCGCGGCTCTTGTCCTGAACTCGGGGAGTCAGATGCTCGAACTACTTTCCATCATGCTTATCTTTATGGATTTGCTTGCTCGTACGGTTCTGTTCCTTGGCGAGCTGTTTCTGCTCGCCCTTCTCGGTCGGAGCATGACATCGACATTAAGCCTACGGTAATTACCGTATACTCTCATCACCAGTGGCTGGCTATTCTACCTAACTGTTCAAATTGTAGCGAAGAACCCGGCCTATTTTTATAGCAAAATCTTCAGCAGAGGAACTCATATTATAAAGTAGGAAAAGTTACAGTTGATTTGTTACTCAACGGAATTGCGGCGTGCGGTCAAGTGCGCCGGCAGGAGAGATTTTGACAGCACCGCCGATATCCATGCGAATTCTTGTTGTCGACGATAATGATCGGGTCCGGCAGGGCGTGATAAGTATTCTGAATTCCAGAACGAATTGGCAGGTCTGCGGCGAAGCCAAAGATGGAACGGAGGCAATTCAGAAAGCGCGGGAGCTTCTGCCCGATGTCATCCTGTTAGATATCAGTATGCCAGGCCTTAATGGTTTGGAAACGGCGCGTATTCTTCGCCAAGAGGTGCCCAACGCTAAGATCCTGATCATGAGCCAGCACGATCCGGTTCAAATACTGCCGGGCGCGATTCAGGCGGGCGCGCATGGCTGCGTGGACAAGGGCCATCTCGCAACGGAATTATTGCCGAGCATCGAACGTATCGCCGGGAGCTCAACCCCTCGCGGGACCGCCAACTCCGGCTGAGCCGCCGCTTACGCGAGATGCGACAATAGGCAAGCATGCCATCTGGAACGATGCGGCGGATCGCGATTGCGTTTCTATTCGTTGCCTGCTCGCAATTACTCCTCGTCCAGTCTTTCTTAGCCCAGTCCTCCCCTCGAAAACACGCCGCCAGACCGCCCGACTACACGTTCAAGATCGTCCGAACTTTTCCTCACGACTCGAACGCTTTTACCCAGGGCCTCGCCTACCGTGACGGATTTCTCTACGAAGGCACTGGCCTTCAAGGGCGTTCCTCTCTGCGCAAGGTTCGTTTGGAAACTGGAGAAGTGCTTCAACGCGTCGATCTCGCGCCGGAATTCTTTGGTGAAGGAATTACCCTGCTGAAGAATGAAGTGGTGCAGATGACGTGGCAGTCTCAAACCGGATTTGTTTACGACCTGAACGACTTCCACCTGTTGCGCCAATTTTCTTACGCGGGCGAAGGATGGGGTCTGGCCACCGGTGGTCACGAAGTTTTTATGAGCGACGGAACGGCGGAGATCCGCGTACTCGATCCCGCAACGCTTGCAGAAAAACGCCGTTTCACCGTTCACGACGGACATACTGCGGTTAACGAGTTGAATGAACTGGAGTTCGTGGAGGGAGAACTTTTCGCCAATGTCTGGCAGACCGATCGGATTGCCCGCATCTCTCCGCGGAACGGAGAGGTTGTCGGCTGGATCGACCTCAAAGGTCTGCTGAGCCCGGTCTATCGTATGCAATCGGGCGCAGTCTTGAATGGAATCGCCTACGATTCACAGCATAAACGACTGTTTGTCACCGGCAAGTTGTGGCCGGACATATTCGAAATCCAACTCGTTCCGAAACCCTAGCACCGGGCACACGAATGCGCGCCCGCGAATCTCTGGAAGTAGCGAGTTTCCCTTATCTCAAAACGGTGGAATCCGCCCGCGCCATCGCGGCATCCTAAAGACTTCAGTCCCAAGGAGAACGATTCATGGCTGCCGCAACCGAAATCCTGACTGCTCTTTCCGCCGAAGAGCTGAGAAAAATGGACGCTTACTGGCGAGCATGCAATTATTTATCGGCGGGAATGATCTACCTCCGCGGCAATCCTCTGCTTCGCGAACCGCTGCAGCCAGCGCACATCAAGAACCGTCTTCTCGGCCATTGGGGTTCCGATCCCGGCCAATCTTTCGTCTGGATTCATCTGAACCGCCTCATCAAGAAATATGACTTAAATGTGATGTACATTTCCGGCCCCGGCCACGGCGCGCCGGCTACGCTCGCCAACTGCTATCTGGAGGGCTATTACTCCGAGATCTATCCGGATAAGAGCCGCGACGAAGCGGGCATGCTGAAATTTTTCAAGCAGTTTTCCTTTCCCGGTGGAATCGGCTCCCACTGCACGCCGGAGACTCCCGGCTCCATTCACGAAGGCGGTGAGCTTGGCTATTCCATCTCGCACGCCTACGGAGCGGCGTTCGACAATCCTGATCTCATCGTCGCCGTGGTAGTGGGCGACGGCGAGGCCGAGACTGGACCGCTCGCAACCTCATGGCATTCGAACAAGTTTCTGAATCCGATTCGCGATGGCGCTGTATTGCCCGTGCTGCATCTCAACGGTTACAAGATCGCCAATCCTACGGTCCTAGCGCGCATCCCCCGCGAAGAATTGGAAGCGCTGCTGATCGGATACGGCCACAAACCCTATTTCGTTGAAGGCGACGATCCGGTTGAGATGCATCAAAAAATGGCTTCCACTCTCGAGCAGTGCATCCTCGAAATACGATCGCTCCAGCAGCACGCCCGCTCGGTGAGCGATGCTAAGCGTCCGCGCTGGCCCATGATCGTTCTGCGTTCGCTGAAAGGATGGACCGGGCCGAAAGAAGTCGATGGCCACAAGGTGGAAGGTACATGGCGCGCCCACCAGGTTCCCGTGCTCGATCCAGTTACGAATAAGAAGAATCTGAAAATCGTCGAAGACTGGATGCGCAGCTACCACCCCGAAAAACTATTCGACGCCAATGGAACCCTCGTACCGGAACTGCAGGAGCTTGCGCCCTCCGGCCCGCGGCGCATTTCCGCCAATCCGCACGCCAATGGCGGCCTGCTGCGCAAAGAACTCGAACTGCCGGACTTTCGCGATTACGCCACCCCAGTGAAAACTCCCGGCGCAACCTACGCACCGCCCACCGACATCCTCGCGCATTTTCTTGCCGAGGTGATGCGCCGTAACATGAATTCCTTCCGCGTCTTCGGCCCCGATGAAACTGCCTCCAACCGGCTCACCGCTATCTATGCCGCCTCCAAGAAAACCTGGCTGGCCGAATATAAGCCGGATGACGCAGACGGTGGCGAACTCGATGTCGCGGGACGAGTCATGGAAATGCTCAGTGAACACACCCTGGAAGGATGGTTCGAAGGTTACGTCCTCACCGGACGCCACGGGTTTTTCTCAACCTACGAAGCGTTCGTGCACGTGATCGATTCCATGTTCAACCAGCATGCCAAGTGGCTGGAGAAATCAAAGAACGAACTGGCGTGGCGCGCTCCGGTGCCCTCGATCAACATTCTTATCACATCGCTGGTATGGCGGCAAGATCACAACGGCTTCACCCATCAGGACCCTGGATTTCTCGACGTCGTCACCAATAAGAGCCCAGATGTAGTCCGNNCTTCAGTATCTCAATATGGATGAAGCAGTCGAACACTGTACCAAGGGCATCGGTATCTGGGATTGGGCTTCCACTGACGACGGCGCGGAACCCGATGTGGTGATGGCTTGCGCGGGCGATATTGCGACCATGGAATCGCTCGCCGCCGTCCAGATTTTGCAGCAGCACTTCCCCGACCTAAAGATCCGCTTCGTCAACGTCGTCGATCTCTTCCGCCTCATGCCCGCGACCGAGCATCCGCACGGGCTCTCTGACCGCGACTTCGATTCTCTGTTCACGATCAACAAACCCGTGATCTTTAACTTTCACTCTTACGCTTCACTCATCCATAAACTCAGCTATCGCCGCACCAATCACGAGAACATCCACGTTCGTGGATATAAAGAAAAGGGCAACATCAATACTCCACTGGAACTGGCGATTCTCAACCAGGTCGACCGCTTTGACCTGGCCATTGATGTCATCGACCGCGTTCGGCGGCTCCAGCCCGTCGGCGCGCACGTAAAAGAATGGCTGAAGGATCAGATTATCGACAGCATTAACTATGCCCACGCCGAAGGCATCGACCGGGAAGAAATCCGCAATTGGAAATGGATAAAGTAAGCGCGTGAAAGAGTTGATCGGAAAAGGCAATCTCATTCTGGCGCTGAACAGCGGCTCGTCGTCGCTGAAATTCGGAGTTTACTTCCGCGGTCCGAAAGACAACGCCAATGACAGCGACAATAACAACGAGGATGACGAGCAGCCGCTGCTCACCGGCAGCGCCGATGGGATTGGCCACAGCAATGGAAGCCTAAACATCCGGTCGGCCGACGGTACCCCTCTGACTCACCGCGACCATGTCCACGAATCACAGAGCGACGCTCTCACGGCTCTGTGTGCGGCAATGCGTGAGCACATCCAAACCGTCCCCGTCGCCGTAGGTCATCGCATTGTTCACGGCGGCCCAAAACTTTGCACGCATCAGCGAATCACGCCAAAAGTACTCGACGAATTGCGCCTGGCCACGCACTTCGCCCCCTTGCACATTCCGCAGGCATTGACGCTGATCGCTTCTGCGCAGTCGATCTTCCCTTCGGCAGCTCAATTCGCCTGTTTCGATGACGCTTTTCACCAGACCATGCCGGAGCTCGCATCGCGACTGCCGATTCCCAAAAGTTATTTCGACTCTGGCATTCGCCGCTACGGCTTTCACGGGATTTCTTACGAATCTCTGGTGCATCACTTCGGCGCGAAGCTTCCCCCTCGAGCCATCTTTGCGCATCTCGGCAACGGATCGAGCCTCTGCGCACTGCGCGATGGACGATCCATCGACACCACCATGGGCCTCACTCCAACTGGCGGCATCCCCATGGGCACGCGCTCCGGCGATCTCGATCCCGGCGTCCTCCTCTATCTCTTGCGTAATGCGAAACTGAGCGCCGATGAACTGGAAGCCTTGCTCAACCATCGCAGCGGTCTCTTTGCGCTTTCAGGCGGTCAAAGCGACGTGAAGACTCTGGAAGAGCGCGCCCGTTCCAATCACAATGACCGCGAAGCCGCCCTCGCGCTGGATATCTTTGCGGTCTCCGTGCGCAAGATGATTGGCGCTTACATGGCCCTGCTGGGCGGCCTGGATCTTCTCGTCTTCACCGGCGGCATCGGAGAGCACAGCCGTCGCATTCGATCCGCGGCGACGGACGCCCTTGAACCGCTTGGGCTCACCGCAGACAAGATTCAGATTGTCCCCACTCAGGAAGAGCGGCAGATTGCGCGCCACTGTCGCAGGATGATGAAACACTCCCAAGACTCTTAAAGCAAGCTGGCGCTTGCATCGCAAAGCAAAAGGCGCGCATCCTGAAAAGGATGCGCGCCCCAAATCGGCACGCCATAGGCGCAGCGGCCGGGCTATCGCCCGAAATATTTCGCGTTCAGTTCGGTAAATGAGTTCCACTTTTCCGGCAGATCATCGAGCGCAAAGATGGCCGAGACCGGGCAGACCGGCACGCACGCGCCGCAGTCGATGCATTCCACAGGATCGATGTAGAGCAACGTCTCGGTGGCGTATTTAGGATCGTCTTTCTTGGGATGAATGCAATCCACCGGACACGCATCCACGCAGGCTGTGTCTTTGGTGTTGATGCAAGGCTCTGCAATTACGTAAGTCATAACGGTCTGGGTCTCCTAAACTGGATACTGATATTTTACTACGCCGGTCTCTGAGAGAACGCACATTCTAGCAAGAAACAGGGACGCTCCGCAAAAACAAAAACGGCCGGCAGCCCTCGCTGCCAGCCGTTTCCTTACGTGTGTTGCAACCTGACTTACCCAGCATCAGTGCCGATTACCGGTGTCCGCCGCCACCACCGCCGCCGTGGCCGCCACCACCACCGTGGAATCCGCCGCCGCCACCGCCACCGTGGAATCCGCCTCCACCGCCACCGTGGAATCCGCCCCCACCGTGGAAACCTCCGCCCGCGGAGCCGCGAAATCCACCGCCGCCGCGGTACGCGTTACCTCGGAAGCCGCCGCCATATCCCCGGCCGCCATAGCCTGCTCCCCCGTAACCTCGGCCGCCGTAGCCTGCTCCCCCGTAACCCCGACCACCCCAGCCGCCCCGGCCATAACCCCAACCGCCCCCGCCGTAGCCCCAGCCGCCCCGGCCATAGCCCCAGCCGCCGCCCCAGCCAAACCAAGGTCCGGCGCCAATGAATAGTCCACCGGAAAACCAATCAGGCCCATAGTAGCCGTAAGGCGCGCAATCGTAAGGGGAATATCCGTAGTAGCCGTAGGCGCAACTCGGCGCAACGCCCACATCTCCCTGCCCAAAACCCACGCCTACGCCAACCTGAGCTTGCGAGTACGCCAGTGGCAGCATCAGAATAGTTGCCAAAGCCAAATATTTTATGTACCGCATGGTGAATCCCCCTTGTCTCAGATCCGCCATTCCAGCCACCAACCCGCCGGATCTGCAGGTTCTTCAAGATCGTCTTTCTATCCGAAGCGCCTATCTATTGGAACTCATAACTCGCCAAAAAGTTGCAACCTTCCAGTGGCTGATTTCAGCCACCTCGCTTAAACTCAACCACTTACGAACTCGCACGGAACCATTCATCGCTGAAACCCCACAAAATATCCGCCCGGCAGACGCCGTCCGACCTACCCAGACCGAAGCCCGACGCATAGTATACTGACTGGAGTCCATGGCAAGAACCAAACAAAAGCGGAAAATTGCAGCTCCCCGTGTTACTCGCGGCATCCTGCGGAAAAAACCGCCAGTTCCGGCATCGCGTTCCAAGAAACTGCTCGGCAAAGATCTGGAGCGTGCCGTCGAGCAGTTCCAATCCGAACCCGATCAGAAGAAGGCTCATGAACAGTGGAAACGGATTGAGACCGCAGTCTTTGGTGTGCAATTTGAGGATTGATGCCGCAACTCAACTGGGCGAACCTTCCCTCCTGGAAGAGAAGGAAGCTCGAGGATAGAGTCCAGACCAGAGAAATCACCGCGGCGGACCTTTGCCGGCTGCAAGAGTGGATTGCCAGTAATCCCTGACGTTCCAGACGAAGAATGGTATAAAGACTTTGGCTCTTTCAAGGTCGCGGGGAAAGGATCCGAACCGTCTACGTTTCTAACCAAGAGTCAACCCTGCTGGGGAAAACAATTGGGCTCGTGAATTGGTCCCAGCAATCCCTACACTCCCACCAATGCCTCGCTCGGCTCATACTCCACAATGTACCCCGCCACCGCACTGGCTGCGACCGTCAACGGCGATGCCAGATACATCTGCCCCGGCCCACTTCTCCCCGGGAAGTTCCGATTCTGCGCGCTGATCACCACCTGGTCGGGACGCGTCGAAACTCCCGGCCCGGCGTTGATGCAGGCTCCGCAACTGGGCTCGATCACCATCGCCCCCGCCTTTTGAAACACCTCCAGGTAGCCCTTGCGCAGGCAATACTCGCGCGTCTCCTGCGATCCAAACTGGATGTAGAACTTCACCGAGCCCGCCACGCGCTTGCCCCGCTTGAGCGCATCGCCCAGCACCGCCGCGTACATATCCATGTCTTCGTTCTTGCCGGCGGTGCACGTGCCGCCGTAAGCGATTTCAACCGGGACAGGCGTATTCAGCTCGCGCACATATTTTCCATTCCCCGGATCGCCCGGCGTCGCAACCATCGGGTAAATCTCTGCCGCATCCAACTCGATCACGTGCGCATACTGGGCATCGGGATCGCTGTACAAGCCCTCGATCATGGCCTGCGCTTTTGCCCGGTCCATGCCGCGCCGCTCCACCAGGAAATCCACCGCCTTCTTGTCCGGCGCGACGATCCCGGTGAATCCCCCAATCTCAGCCGCCATGTTGGTCATGGTGGCGCGCTCGTCCACGCTGAGTTCTTCAATCGCTTCGCCGGCGTACTCCATCACCTTCGCCAGCGCCTTGCCGCTGCGCACGTAGTCGAGGCTCAGAATCTTCAGGATAAAATCCTTCGCCGTGGCATTCGCGTTTCGCTTGCCGCGAATCACGATCCTCACTGATTCCGGCACCTTCACCCGCACATCTTTCGTGATCCAGCTATTGAACACATCCGTGGTTCCAATGCCAAAAGCGACACAACCAATCGCGCCCACGTGCGGCGTGTGCGAGTCCGAGCCAATATTGAGTTGTCCCGGCAGCGCGTAGCTCTCAAGCACAATCGCGTGGCAAATGCCTTCCGACCCTTTGCGGTCTTTCAATTCTCCGTGCAATTTAATTCCCTGCTTGGCGGCAAAGTCCTGCTGCTTCAGCTTGAGTTGCGTCGCCAGATCGAGCAGCCCAAGCTTCTTCTTCTCCTCCGAAATCACTTCATCCAGAAACGTCAGATGATCGCGAAAAAAGATAATGCTTGAAGCATCGTTCACCTTCGCATCTTTGCCCACGTAGCGTTCAAAAAAAATCGCTGCCATGGGCGTGACGTACTCATGGCTGAAGCGCAGATCGGCCTGCGCGAAACCGGTATCCCCCGGCTTCACGCTGCCAACGCCAACTTCGCCCTTTTCGTTAAGCATGTGCCGCGCGAAGATTTTCTCCGCCACCGTCATTGCCGGCTTGGCGCGGGCGCCCTCGCCCGCGTTCTTGATCGGCGGCAGAAACACCTTCCCCTGCATCCTCGCTACATTGAACGGAAACAGCCCGCCGTATTCAATGACCTGCCGGGTAATTTCATCCTCACCCTCAGTAAACTCGCTCAGCGGAATATCTTCCCCGCCGCGAATCCTGTCGATTAGCGAAAAGTTCGTCGAAGTGAGTACGCCCAGATTCTGGCAATTCTGCTTGTAGATGCGCTCGATGTTTTCGGCAATCACCACGCGAATTCCCGCACACATTTCCGCATAGGGCGACTGCTCGCGGCTCGATCCCTTTCCGCGCCGCTTCCCGCTCACAGCGCACACAAATCCGCCACGCTTCACATCGCCGCGCCCAATCGGCGTCACACTGCCGCACTTCAGCCCAAGATAAGGAATCTCGCCCAGCGTCTCGTCAAAATAAAAACAATAATGCGCCGGTGTGATCTCGTCGGTCGAAATGTCGTCGCGCAGCTTGGGATTATTCGCCGGGTTCTTCGTGTCCCATGCCAGATCCTCCCCGGCGAGTTGCCGCTTGATCAGATCCGGATCTTCGGTGAGAAAAAGGATGCGTCCCTGCAGCCGGACTTGGTCCGGCCGCTTTTCGATTTTGCGTTCCAGAAGAGAGTTGATCACGTTACGCCTGTAGGAAGAGGATTAAGGGACAGGCAGAGCGGCTACCTATTCCCTGATTATTGTAACGCCTTCGTGAACCTTGGTGTCCTTCGCGGTCAAAGCTCTTTCCGTACGGCAAAGCACTCGCGAGTCCGCCGATCTGCAATCGCTAATGGCGCCCGTGCGCCGCCTTATCAAACTTCTCCCCCGCAGGAATCGCTACCGTCAGCCGGTTCTCCTTCGGCGCCAGCGGACACGTCGCATACGGTGTCACGGCACACGGAGGATTGTAAGCACGGTTGAAGTCCAGAATCACCGTTCCATTCGCCACCGCATCGGTTTCGAGAAAGCGTCCGCCAGGATAAGTGTCGATCTTCGCGGTCAGATCGTTGAAGACAAACGATAGTCCCTTCGACGGATCGCCGCCGAGCGCGGTCAGCCGCTGCTCCTGGCCATTGATCTTAAACATCACCGTCCCCGCCACCGGCACCGGAGTTACATCGCCCAGAACATTGGGCACGTCGATCGTCTTCTTCCCGTCCGACGGAACCCAAGTCGCGCTAACCCGGTAATTCATGTCCAGCGGGTAAAACAGCAGCCCGTGAAAATTGCTTACAGCCGCGCTGTCTGCATCTTTCAGCCGAATCCCCACCCGTTCGCCGCGCACGATCACATGAAACTGCAAACTTCCCATCTCGATGGTCGAGGCATGCCCCGTGATATCGGGATCCAATTTCAGCG
>PKVZ01000217.1:0-1697 GCA_003131635.1 Acidobacteriaceae bacterium | reverse complement strand
CACAGCGGCGAGTAAATCTGCCGATCCCAACAGCAGCAGGAAGATCGTCCCCGCAACCAGCTGTTTGTTTTTCCTGAGCATCGATTGCCTTCCTCCGTGTCTTCCGCAGTTCCGGTTCACCTCTTGTACTCGCGCGGATCGGGCAGCGGTTCCATGCCTCGTCCGGCAAATATTTCTTTAAACTCCGCCAGCAGAGCTTCGTGCAGCAGCCCGTTCGAGGCCACGGTCTCNNACGTTGCACAAATCGAGCGCCGCCGATCCCGCCCGGCGAACTCCGTGCGTCCGCAGCGTGATCTGATGATAGAAAAAAATATTCGGATTCTTGTGCCTCTTGTGGCTGGGAAAGCCCGTAGCCAGCAGGCTTTCCTTCAGCGTCGCGGTTTTCGAAACCTGAATCGTTTCCCCGTTCAGCCGCGCGCCGTGTCCCTGCTCCGCCGTAAAAAGCTCGTCGCGCGTGGGATCATAGATCACCGCAGCGATACGGCTTGCCCGCCCTTCCGATTGCCGGTGCTCCAGTCCCCGGTATTCCAGTCCCATGGAGACGCAGAACACCGGATATCCATGCGCAAAGTTCGTCGTGCCATCGAGGGGATCGACGTACCAGCGGTAGTCGCTGCCCTGGTCGCTGAGGCCCTGCTCTTCGCCGAGAACGTCGTGGGTGGGCCACNNATCTTCAGATGCTGATGAAAGTACTGCATCAGCAGCGCCCCCGCCTCGCGCGCGATCTCTGACATGGCGGGAATGAAACTGTCGCTGGGAGTATTGGACACGGATCTCAGGTCTTAGGTCTTAGGTCTTAGGTCTTAGGTCTTAGGTCTTAGGTCTTAGGTCTTAAGGTCTCAGGTCTTGGGCTTTGGTGCAAAGGCATCGGTTCCAGAGAATGCCGGTTGTCCCGACACCTAAGACCGAACACCCAAGACCCGCCCACTTACTGATCAAGCTTCCGCTTTTCGCGAACACTATTCCATCCCTATTCGCCATTTTGAGAATGGATGAAAATTCTTGTTCGGCCGAAGCCCGCCAGCCGCAGCCCGAAGCCGCATTCACTTCTTGCCGCCGCCATCGTCCGCAATGTACATAATCTCGTGCTTAAAAATAAACAGGTTCGGCGCACCTTCCCGCGTCAGCCGCACCATGTGCTTGTCGTAGTATTCAATCCATCCGCTCACGGTCTGGCCATCCATCAGCTTCACGCTGACCGGCTTCTGCTTCTCTCCCAGAGCCTTGAGAAAGCTGGCTTCTTCGAAGGTCTCTTCCGGAGGCGGGGTCCGCCCGCGCTTGGCGGCATTAGGGTTTCCCTGCGCACGAAACGGCATGCTGGCATTGTACACAATGCGCCGCTCTGAATCGGCGCATTATAAAAGCCGGTGTTGGAACGAAACACACGTGGCTTCTGCGGGGATACAATACCGGTAAATTGTTTTCTCCAGTAGGAGGCCTGCCCTGAAGCATCTAGCTAGCATTCTCCCCTTCGTCCTGCTCGCCGCATCCTCAGCCTCGGCCCAGACGCCTATCCCACCCGGAATACGGCAAGCCGATCAAGCGGAGGCCCAGACCCAGAAGAACATCCCTCCCCCGGCCACGCGGCACGCTCATCTCGACCTGGCCAGGCTAAGCCAGGACGCCGACGATTTAGCCAGGATTGCCCAAACCATTCCTCCCGACGTGGCCGGTATTCAAAAAGGCCTGCTCCCCAA
>PKVZ01000025.1:40956-41131 GCA_003131635.1 Acidobacteriaceae bacterium | reverse complement strand
GCTCTTCGATTTTGGCGATCTCACTGGGATCGGGCCAGCGCGAGGGGTTATCGACCTCGATCATCACGCCATCGGTTTTGTAAATCTTGTAGCGCACGCTGGGTGCGGTGGTGATGAGTTCGAGTTCGAACTCGCGTTCCAGGCGCTCCTGAATGATCTCCATGTGGAGCAGACC
>PKVZ01000025.1:1168-40947 GCA_003131635.1 Acidobacteriaceae bacterium | reverse complement strand
AGCGCTTCGAAGGCGGGATTGGCGTCATCGGTGATGGTGTCGCCGATTTTAACGTCGGCCACAGTCTTGATATTTGCGATGAGGAAGCCGACTTCGCCGGCTTTCAGCTGTTCGATCTCAACCGGCTTGGGGCTTTGCACTCCGAGAGTTTCCGCATCGAAGGTGGTGCCGTTTTGCCACAGGCGAATTCTCTGGCCCTTGCGAAGAGTTCCCTGGAAGACGCGGGTGAGGATGACCACGCCGCGGTAAGCGTCGAACCAGGAGTCGAAAACGAGAGCCTGGAGGCGGCTGTCGGGATCGCCTTTCGGCGGCGGGATGCGCTTGACGACGGCTTCCAGAACGTCGGGCACGCCCTGGCCAGTCTTGGCGCTGATGAGCACGGCATCGGAAGCGTCGAGGCCGACGGCGCTTTCGATCATTTCTTTGGTGCGCGGAATGTCGGCGCTTTGCAGGTCNNGAAGCGTCGACGATGAGCAACGCGCCTTCGCAGGAAGCCAGCGAGCGCGAGACTTCGTAGGAAAAATCCACGTGGCCGGGAGTGTCGATCAGGTTGAGCTGGTAAGTTTGGCCGTCGTGCGCGGTGTACATCATGCGGACGGCGTGGGCTTTGATGGTGATGCCGCGCTCGCGCTCCAGGTCCATGGAGTCGAGGACCTGGGCCTGCATCTCGCGCGCGGTGAGCGATCCGGTTAATTCGAGCAGGCGGTCCGCCAGCGTGGATTTACCGTGGTCGATATGCGCGATGATGGCAAAGTTGCGGAGGAAAGCGGCGTCCATAAGTGAGTTGCCAGTTGCCAGTTGTCGGTTGCCAGTTACGAACCGAATCGAAGCTGGCTACCGAACTGGCAACCGCTTTTGAGAGGCTGCGGGCTAATCTTTGATTTTAGCAGGCGGGGAGGAGTTCTCGGTTTTGAGTTCTCGGTTGGGGTCATGAAGCTGCGGCTTTTGGAGCTTTCTACACAGGATTGGGTTTCTTCGGTAGAATCCTGCCCTGTAGGTATGGAAGGAAGAAACATGTGGAAACTGGCCGTTGGTATTCTCTGGATGCTTGCTGGTGCTGTCGTTCTCGCAGGCCAAACTATTTCTCCGCAAGTGCGCGGTTTTGTGAAGGTGGACTCGCCTGTGGTAGCGCTGACGCACGTGCGCGTGATCGACGGAACGGGCGCGGCCGCGCGGGACGACCAGACGATCGTGATCTCCAAAGGGAAGATCGAGTCGGTTAGCGATGCTGGGTCGGCGAATGTTCCGAAGGACGCGCAGGTGCTGGACCTGCATGGCTACAGTGTGATCCCGGGCCTGGTGGGGATGCACGACCACATGTTCTATCCCATGGGCAACGGCATCTTCGGCGAGATGGGGTTCAGCTTTCCGCGCTTGTACCTGGCCGGCGGCGTAACCACTATCCGAACTACAGGTGCGATCGAGCCCTACACCGATCTTGAGCTCAAGAAGCAGATTGATAACGGCGAAACGCCCGGACCGAAGATCCACGTTACCGGGCCCTATCTGGAAGGTCCCGGTACTTTCGCGGTACAGATGCACCAGCTCTCCGGGCCTGACGACGCAATCAAGGCCGTCAATTTCTGGTTAGACCAGGGCGTCGACAATTTCAAAGCTTACATGTTCATCACTCCGGCGGAGCTTTCCGCCGCCGTGGCCGCAGCCCACAAGCGCGGCGCGAAGGTTACCGGACATCTTTGCTCGATTGGGTTCCGGGAAGCTGCCGCTATTGGCATTGACGATCTGGAACACGGTTTGCTGGTGGACACGGAATTCTTTCCCTGGAAGAAGCCGGGCGTGTGTCCCGATAACCTCGACTATGAGTTCATTTCCAAGTTGGACGTGCCGGGTGGCCCACTGCACGACATGATTGTCGATCTGGTGCAGCGCCAGGTTGCGGTTACATCGACGCTTCCGGTGTTTGAGATGTTTGTGCCGGGACGTCCTGCGATGCAGCAGCGTGTTCTGGATGCGCTTTCTCCTGACGCGCGCAGCGCAGTGCTCAACAACAAAGTGCGATCGAGCGATGCGAGTTCGATCCGGCAGCGTTATCACAGCGATGTCTCGCCTTTTCCGGCTGCCTTCAAGAAAGAAATGGAATTTGAACATGCGTTCGCGCAGGCCGGAGGGCTTTTGCTGGCGGGATTGGATCCGACGGGCATAGGAGGAGTGATTGCCGGCTTCGGCGACCAGCGCGAAGTGGAGTTGCTGGTGGAAGCGGGATTCACACCGCTGGAAGCGATTCACATTGCGACGGCAAACGGGGCGCAATTTCTGGGAGAACTGGACCGCATCGGAACAATTGCTCCGGGCAAGCAGGCGGATTTGGTGGTGATCAAGGGCGATCCGTCGCAGAAGATCGAAGACATTGAAAATGTTGAGACCGTGTTTAAGGACGGTGTGGGGTACGATTCGGCGAAGTTGATTGAATCGGTGCGGGGAGTGGTGGGGAGCAGATAGTACCGAGTCGCGAGTACCGAGTACCGAGTGTAGAAATCTTGTGCCGCCGGAAGGTCTTGAAGTTCACTCGGTACTCGCAACTCGGTACCAGGTACTTCTTCTTCGGCTAGAATCCAGATTGCATGATCGTCCTCGCTTCTGCCTCGCCGCGCCGCCAGGAGTTACTGCGCAATGCCGGCATCGGGTTCACGGTGCAGGCTGCGGATATCGAGGAGACGCCGCTCGCGGGGGAATCAGCGCGGGATTACGCGGAACGGCTGGCGCGGGAAAAGGCGCTGGCGATTTTTCAAGGACATCGTGAAGATCATGTGCTCGGGGCGGATACGATTGTGGTCGTCGACGAGATGATCCTCGGCAAACCGCGGGATGGAGACGATGCCGCGCGCATGTTGCGAATGTTGTCGGGACGCACGCATGCGGTAATTACTGGAGTGTGCGTTGTGAGCCCAGCTGCCAGTCGCCAGCCGCCAGTTGCCAGTAAAACCAAGACTGCCTCCGAGACGACGCAGGTGACGATGTGCGAAATCTCTGACGAGGAGATTCGCGACTACATCGCAACTGGAGAGCCCATGGACAAAGCGGGAGGATATGCGATTCAGGGCATCGCCGCTCGCTGGATCCCGCGCATTGAAGGCGACTACAGCAATGTAGTGGGACTGCCGGTGGCGCTGGTTTATGCCATGCTGAGGAAGCAGGGAGCCATCTGAAATGGTGGGCTTATTTTAGGTAGGTCGACTTTAAAGCGCTGATGCGCGGGCTGGAAGCTAACGAAACACGGGCTAGGACTTTTTTTCTTCTTCTTTCTTTTCTTTCTTTTCTGCTTCGGGATCTTTCATCGCGGATTTGAAGTTTCGGATGCCTTCGCCCAGGCCTTTTCCGAGCGCGGAGAATTTACTGGTGCCGAAGACCAGAAGGGCGATGGCAATAATTATCAATAAATGCCAAGGCTGAAGAAGACCTTCCCCCATAATTCCTCCGTCTAGACGATCTTACTAAACAATCTGAGCGCAGGCCGCGTAAAGCCCGGGGCCGCTAGGGAAAGTCTAGGCTAGGCTACCGGCGGAGTCAAAGAAGAATGGGTCAGACGCTTTCGATCATTGCGGCGAGAAGCAAGGCGCGGCGCGGCAGTTCGGAGATCACGATGAACTCATGGATGGCGTGCGCACCTTCGCCGACGCCGCCCATGCCGTCGAGCGTGGGAATGCCCATGCCCGCGGTAAAGTTGCCGTCGGAGCCGCCGCCTACGGCAGCTTCGTCAAGCTTCCATCCCACCTGGCGGGCAATCTCGCGGGCCTTTTTGTACAGCGACGCCACTGCGGCAGTGCGCTCCATAGGAAAGCGGTTAATAGCGCCCGACATTTCGAGCTTGCAGTGTTTGTCGAACGGTTTGAGGGAGCGCAGTTTGCGGTGGATGCCGGCGGCTTGTTTCGCGCTCTTGATCCGCACATCAAGCCGCACCGACGCTTCGGCGGCGACCACATTCGTACGGGTTCCGCCCGCGATCACGCCCGCGTTTACGGACACGCCTTGCTTCAGATTATTCAGCTTGGCGATTGAAGTGATCTGGCGCGCCAGTTCAAGAATCGCGCTGTGGCCTTTTCCGGGATCGAGTCCAGCATGAGCCGCGACGCCCTGCACGCGCAGCGTATATTCGCCCACGCCTTTGCGCGCGGTCTTGACGGCGCCGCGAAGTCCGGCGGCGGGCTCCAGTACGAGCACTCCGGCGGATTCTTTTGCCAAGGACTCGGTGATTTTGCGCGAGGAATGACTGCCCACTTCCTCATCGGAAACTAGAAAAACCGTTATCGGCCGCGGCAGATCGCCGTGCCAGGCTTGCACCGCTTCGATGGCATGCAGCATGAGCGCGATGCCTGACTTCATGTCGAGGACGCCGGGCCCGCGCAGGCGTCCGTTTTCGACGGTGCACGGCATGTTCGCCAGCGTTCCCAGCGGATACACAGTGTCGTAGTGACCGAGCAGCAGGACTGGTTTGCGGTTCGCCGGACTGCTGAAGTCGATCTGCAAACTGTCGCCAAAATCATTGCTGCGATGGAGTTGAGTTCGCCCACCAAGCGCTTCGAACTTGGACGCGAGGAAACTGGCAATGCGGTCGACTGCTTTTTTGTTGTCGCTGGGGGATTCGATCTCGACCAGTTCGCGGATGGCCTTCACAATCTGGTCCTGACGTTGCGTGAAATAGAGCAGTCGCTCTGGGCGTGAGTTTTGAGGTGCTGCTGACTCTGAGTTTTTTCGGGGCACAAAGTCCTTTCGTGGGGCGGAATGGCGGTGAAAGCGACATTGCCTCAGCGGCTAAAGCCGTTCTTGATTTTATTGAGCTTTTGCGGCGCGACTGAAGTCGCGCCCTTTCAAAACAAATGCGCTCCTCTTCTTTGCGACCTTTGCGGCACTTCTTTGCGCGAAGATGTCGCGAAGGGCGCAAAGAAAACCAAACTATGTCGGTACCGGGAATTGCCGATGCGTTGTGAACGGGACGCGGTACAGTATAATCTTCAAGCTGTTTGAGATGAACTGGTTAGATAAACCATGATTGAGACCACTCCTCCCGTGAACGACGCTGCGGCGGCGGCATTTAAGACGGGGCTCGACATTCACGAGATCCTGAAGATTCTGCCGCATCGCTATCCGTTTTTGCTGATTGACCGGGTGCTGGAGTTGAAACGGAAAGAAAGCATTGTCGCGATCAAGAACGTCACGATCAATGAACCGTTCTTCAATGGACATTTTCCAGGATTGCCGATCATGCCGGGCGTTTTGATTGTGGAAGCGATTGCGCAGGCCGGCGGTGCGCTGCTGCTCACCGAGGTCGAGGACCGCACCAACAAAGTGATGGTTTTTACGGGCATTGAACGCGCGAAATTCCGGCGCCCGGTGAGCCCCGGCGACCAGTTGCGCATTGAACTGGAAGTGAAGGGATGGCGCGCCATTCCTCGAATGATCGCTGCGAAAATGCATGGCGTCGCTTATGTCGGGGACAAGCGCGTGGCGGAAGCGACTGTATCATGCCAACTGATCGACAGCTCACGTGGGCGCGGCGATGGTTCTGACGGCGCGACGGAATGAAAAACGGGCCGGCGACTATGAAAGTACCGCCTGCGGCAAGTCATCCTGCGGCCATCGCTCCGACCGCGATCCATCCTACGGCCATCATTGATGCCCGGGCCAAAGTGCCGGCATCGTGCAAGGTTGGCCCGTACTGCGTGATTGGTCCGGAGGTGGAGCTTGGCGAAGACTGCCGTCTGATATCGCACGTGGCGATTGAAGGGCCAACAAAAATCGGCGCCGACAATGCTTTCTTTCCTTTCTGCGCCATCGGCATGGCGCCCCAGGATGTTTCCTACCGGGGAGAACCGACGCGGCTGGAGATTGGCGACCACAATGAGATTCGCGAGTGCGTGACCATCACTCGTGGCACGATGAAAGGCGGCGGGCTGACGAAAGTTGGCAGCCACACGCTGATCATGGCCTACGCCCACATTGGACACGACAGCGTGATTGGCGACCACTGCATGCTGGTGAACGGAGCGACACTGGGCGGGCACGTGACGGTGGAAGAATGGGCTGTGGTCGGTGCACTTTGTCCCGTACACCAATTCGTACGGATTGGAGCACACTCCTACATCGGCGGCGGTACGACTATCACACAGGATGTCTTGCCGTTTTCGATGACCTCAGCCGCGCGTAACACGCACGCTTATGGGATGAATAAAGTTGGGCTGGAGCGGCGCGGCTTTTCGAAGGAACGCATCCGGAAGATTCATCATGCTTACAAGACGCTGCTGGCGTCGAAGATGAATACATCGCAGGCGCTGGAGAAGTTGAAGGCTGAGCCGGATCGCGGTGCGGATGTGGACATGCTGATCCACTTCATCGAGGCGGCGGAACGAGGAGTAATTAAGTAAGAGTCAGGCGCCGACGGTTCCGTCGAGAGCGCCGGGATCCGGTCAATGAGCGCTATGGCGATTATGCGTTCTTCCGAAGCATTCAAGGAAGCTCAGATTGTCTGAAGTAAAGCGCGTTTGCCGATATCAACGCCTATCCCAAGAGATGGCTTTCCGCTTCTCCCTTTGACACATCTCTCATCTCGATTGCGAGAACGTCTGACCAANNGGTCCCTCGTCTCAGGGCGAGACTGCGCTCAAAAGCCAGTTCGTCACCGTTCAGCCAGATGTAAAGCTCGAGGTGCTCGACTGGGGAGGAACCGGACGCAACCTCGTACTTCTCGCAGGTGGCGGAAGCACCGCTCACGTTTTTGACAGCTTAGGGCCGAAGCTCGCGGCGCATTATCACGTCATTGGGATCACACGGCGCGGGTTTGGTCAGTCTTCCGCGCCCCAAACGGGTTTTGACGCAAGGCGGCTCGGAGATGATGTCGTCGCGGTTCTTGACGCCTTGCACATCGCTGATCCTGTCCTCGTCGGGCATTCGATTGCAGGAGAAGAACTGAGCGCCATCTCCACCTACCATCCAGGGCGCGCTGCAGCGCTCATCTATCTCGATGCCGGAGGCACTTTCGCTCTCTACAACCCCAAGCATGGCGACTACACACCGGCTTTGGCGCAGCTCAAAGATGATCTTTCGGCACTACAAAAGAACCTCTACGATGACGGCCTCATATCGAAGACATTGACGGACATGGCGCTTTTTCAGGTGAACCTTGCCGACCTTCGAGGCGAAGTCGAAGGCGCAACGGGCCCCTCTCCGAAAGCCAGCGACCTTGCCAGCATTTCCGCCTTCCAGAGTTACATGAAAGGCTATTACGGTGGCATTATCCACGAATCGGAGGTGCGCCAGCTTTATCGTATCGGTGAGGACGGGAGGGTCGGCGAGTGGCTTGGGCACGGGTATGCAATGCAATCTGTGATGCTCGAAGAAGAACGTTTCCACTCCATCGATACACCCCTTCTAGCGATTTTTTCTTATCCTTCAGCTCCCTATCCAAGTCAGACGAGCGACCCGGCAAAACTCGCAGCCTATCGAGCCGCAGAAACGGATCGCATAGAAGCGCAGATTGCTATCTTTCGGGAGCAGCCCCATGCAAAGGTGATCGTGATTCCCAACGCCACCCACTTCATATTCCTCTCAAACGAGGAGGAAGTGATCTCACAGATCAGCGACTTCGTGAATAGCCTTCCTGCCAAGCGTTAGGCAGAGCCAGAAGTGAAAGTTTACGGCCGGATGAACGCGTCGGCGAGACGATAGTCAAGAATCCGGGCGTTAACGGGCACGTCGGTGCATGGATCATCGCCAAGGATCATCCACCCTCTACAGGATATGTGGCTCAAACTGCAGTAGCGACGGTTGTGTCTTACCTGGTCGCCCACTTGTTTCGGTTGCCGGAAGCGTACTGGGCGCCCATGTCGACGTTAATCGTTATGCAGTCGACCCTGAGTGCCGCGCTGCCCATTTCCGTGCAGTATGTCGCGGGGACCGCGGTCGGAGCAGCAGTTGGCGCAGTCACCGCCGTTTACTTCCCCGCAAACGTTTAGGCGTTTGGTGAGGCGGCTTTCATAATCGGATTGCTTTGCGTCATGTTGCGAGTTGAGAGAAGCGCTTATCGGTATGCGAGCATTACCCTTGCGATTCGTGATGCTCGTGCCGCGATCTAGCAGCGGTCGACTAGTTGCTCTTCACCGGTTTTTCACGGTGTCGATAGGCATCGCGGTTGGCCTTTTATTCTTTGGGTTGTGGTCGAAAATCGCTTTGCGCCTTGCTGTCAGGGCAAGTTCAGCCTTGTCTACGCGCTGACCCACAACCTCAGTGACTTCAAGTGTTCCTCTATCTCCAACTGCCCGAACTCTGACCATTCTGAACAGGATTTCCAGACGAGATTGCGGAGAAGACATCACGAGGACACCACACTTTTGCATGCGAGTAGTAGATTGAGGTGGATGTAGCGAGCTGGGCTGCGCTCTGCCATTTTCATCTTGACACCTGGTTCATCCGATTAGACAATTGCCCAGTTTGCGCTCCAGTGGCTTGCTGCCCCGCAGGTTGATTTCCGGACGTATGTTGCACAAAGAAAACAACGGCGCAGCCCCAGATACGCATCATGACCCCGGCTCCTTTGAGGGTGTTCTAAAGCAGTTGGGGCGTTCCGCTGTCCATCCGCCAATCAATCCATGCCAGGCTCCGAACCCGGCGGAAGTTTCGTATCCACAGGAGCAATTATGGTTTCTCTCGCAATTCGAACCTGCGAACATCGCTTACAACGTTCCCCTCGCCTGGAAACTTGAAGGCGCTCTCGATCCCGATGCCCTTGAGAAGTGCTTAAAGGAAATTGTCCGGCGTCATGAGGCTTTACGGACAGTTTTTCCTCTAGTTGGCGGAAAGCCCATGCAATACGTGAATCCCGCGGATGGGTTCCGTTTGCAGATTATCGATTTGCGTCCCCTGCCTGAGGTGCGCCGACAAGAAGAATGCGATCGCCTCATCGCGGAAGAAGCGCGGAAACCTTTCAACCTGAACTGCGGTCCTGTATTCCGCGCTCTCCTCTTGCGTCTCGCCGAGGAGGATCAAGTCCTCGTTCTCAATGTCCATCATATTGTCGCCGACGGCTCCTCGGTAGAAGCTCTGTTATCCGAACTTGAAATCGGTTATTCGGCGCAACTCGCGGGAAGAGATCCCGAGCTTCCCTCTTTGCCCGTGCAGTACCGGGATTTCTCCCTCTGGGAACGGCAGTGCCTGACTCCGGAAGTTGCGGAAAGATATTTGCACAACTGGAACCTCCATCTTGCGGGGGCTGCGCCGCTGGGCTTGTACACCGACCACCCCAGGCCAGACGTTCCGACTTTTCGGGGCCGCACCCAGCATTACCGTTTGGATAAAGAGCTGACTGCGCAGCTTATCGCCTTGAGCAGGCTCGGAGGAACCACGCTTTTCATGCTGATGTGCGCGGCTTTCCAGACGCTGCTTCATCGCTACGCGGGTCAGGATGACATCGTTGTGGGATTCCCCATCGCCAATCGCAATCGAGCGGAGACCTATAAGCTGGTTGGATTTTTTATCAACACAGTGCCGCTTCGAGTGGACTTCTCCGGAGACCCAACGTTCCGCGACGTGCTGAAACGGGTTCGCGAATGCATGTTGTGGGCGTACGCCAATCGCGACCTGCCGTTTCAAAAAGTAGTTGAGAAACTTGACCCAGAGCGCAATACCGGACGCAACCCATTGTTTCAGGTAATGATCGATCAGGCGCAATCGAGTTGGATGAAGCTGCATCTGCCTGGCCTGGCGGCCGCATGGCTTCCGATTGACAACGGCACGGCCAAGTTCGACCTGAGCCTCCACTGCGTGCTCGGCGATGAAGAACTCAGCGGCTGGCTGGAATACAGCTCCGATCTTTATGAGTCAACCACTATCGGGCGCATGCTCGCGCACTTTCAGGTGTTATTGAGGGGAATTGTCTCCGACCCAAATATGAGAGTGTCGGCACTGCCGATGATCAGCGAGCCGGAACGGCACGAACTGGTGGTGGAATGGAACCGGACCGATGCCCAGTACACTTCTAACGATTGTATTCCGCACCTGTTCGAAGTTCAGGCTGGACGATCTCCCGAAACGATCGCGGTGGAAGCGGACAACAAATCTCTCACCTACAGCGAGCTGAACGGCCGCGCGAATCAGTTGGCCGGGTACCTGAAGAAACTCGGAGTAAGGCACGAAACGCTGGTCGGGGTCTGCCGGAAGCACGACTGGCAAACTGCGATCGCTCTACTGGGCATTCTCAAAGCTGGAGGAGCTTACGTTCCGTTGGACCCAGCGTATCCCCAGCAGCGGCTCGCTTTTATGGCGGAGGATACAGGCATTCAGTTCCTGCTCACGGAAGAACATTGGGCGGGCGTACTGCCGCAATATAAAGGAACGAAGGTTTGTCTTGAGCGGGACTGGGAAACGATTGCGAAGGAAAGCGAAAGCAATCTTCCGGGTCAGAGGACTCCAGATAGCTTGGCTTATGTGCTCTATACCTCCGGTTCAACCGGGAGGCCAAAGGGCGTTATGGGTCTGCAGCGGGGAGCGATGAACCGCTTTGCCTGGATGTGGAAAGAATATCCCTTCGAACCGGGCGAAGTTGCGTGCCTGAAAACCTCCTTGAACTTTGTCGATGCGGTTTGGGAAGTATTCGGACCTTTGCTGGCGGGAGTTAAGACCGTCGTCATCCCAGAGGATGCTGTAAGAAATCCGGGGCGGCTCATTCAGATTCTAGCCGAGCGCAAGGTGACTCGGTTTGTCTGTGTGCCATCGCTGCTCGATGCGCTGCTGCAAGCAGAGGGTGATTTGGGAAGGCGATTGCCGCGACTGAAGTACTGGGTCAGCAGCGGAGAGCCGCTGAGCCGGGAACTGGTGCGGCGTTTTTACCAGAGCTTGCCCGCCAGCATCCTGATCAACTTATATGGATCGTCGGAGGTCTCGGCGGACGCAACCTGCTTCGACACGAGCCATCTGCCGTCCTCGGAGGCGGTTCCGATTGGCCGGCCAATCGCCAATACGCAAATTTACATTTTGGACAACCGGTTGCAGCCGGTGCCAAGAGGGCAACCGGGGGAATTGTGTGTTGGCGGCGCCGGCCTCGCCCGCGGCTATTGGAATGCACCGGAGGAGACCGAACGTAAGTTTGTTCCCCATCCTTTTGGGAGGCCGGGAGAAAAGATATATCGGACCGGTGATCGAGCGCGCTATCGGCGGGATGGCAACATCGAATATCTCGGTCGCATTGATCATCAGGTTAAGATTCGGGGCTTTCGCGTCGAACCCGGAGAAGTGGAGTCTCTGTTGGCGCAGCATCCGCAGGTGAAACAAGCTTTGGTCCTCGCCGGAGAAAACAGCGACGGCAAGCGTCTAACCGCGTATGTGGTGCCCGAAGCCGCGCCTGAGAAGCACGATATTTCCGAGGATTTGCAAACGCAACAGCTTGCCCATTGGCGCGAGGTTTGGAGCGAAACCTACGAAGAGAAAAGCGCCACTCACGATACTGAGTTTGACATCAGCGGCTGGAATAGCAGTTACACCGGCCTGCCTTTCTCCCGCGACGAGATGCAGGAGTGGGTGGACAATTCGGTCTCCCGCGTCCTGGCGCTGCGACCCCAACGCGTGCTTGAAATTGGCTGTGGCAGCGGACTTTTGCTTTCGAGGATTGGCCCGCATTGCTCCAGCTATTGTGGAACGGATTTCTCTCCCGCAAGTCTGCGGCAGGTGCAGAGGCTGATTGCCGAACGGCGGGACCTCCGACATGTGACTTTACTGCAGCGTGGCGCCGACGATTTCACCGGCTTTGAGCCAGCCAGCTTCGATACGGTCATTCTCAATTCGGTAGTCCAGTATTTCCCCAGCGTTGACTATCTAGTGCAGGTCCTGGAAGGCGCTGTGCAGGCGACGCGCCCAGGGGGTGCGATTTTTATAGGGGATGTTAGAGATCTTCGCTTGCTGGAAGCGTTTCATCTGTCCGTGGAACTGGAGCGTGCTCCCGCGTCCATGCGAGTGAGCAAGTTGCGCCAGCAGATGGAAAAGCGCGTGGCCGAAGAACCGGAACTGGCGGTCGATCCGGCTCTGTTTCTCGCGCTGCGGCAGCATTTCCCTTCCATCGGTTCAGTGGATTTGCCGGTCAAGCGTGGCATTCATAGCACCGAGATGAACCGCTTCCGCTATGACGTTGTGCTGCACGTCGGCAGTGGCTCGCCGGTTCCAGGTAATTCGACAACGAACTTGAAATATCAGGAGATCGATTGGCGGAGCACTGATTGGCACAGCAATGATTTTGAGAGCAACGACAGGATGGAAAACCGTCTGAGCGTAGCCCATCTAAAAGCACTCTTGCGAGAAAGGCGCGAGCCCCTGCATATCAGTAACGTTCCCAACCGCCGCGTCACCGTGGATAACGAAGCCTTGGTGCGGCTGCGGGAAATGGAAGACCCGGAGACGGTTGGAGATCTTCGCAAGAGGTTACAGGAGCCGACAGAATCGGGCGTGGATCCAGAGGAATTCTGGTCTTTGGATTCGTCCGATGCGGTGCAGGTTGAGTTGTCCGCGACTCGAGGCGATTGCTTTGAAGTATGGTTCAATCCTATCTCCGGAATCACAAGAGAACGCTTGCAGCCCTGGGCGATTCCGCAAACCGCGGCCGACGCGGGCTGGACCTCCTATGCCAACAATCCGTTGCGCGGAACGCTCGGCTTCAAGTTGGCGCCTGAGCTTCGGCAGTACCTGCAAGAACGGGTTCCAGATTATATGGTTCCCGCAGTCTTTGTGATGCTCGAATCGCTTCCGCTCATGCCGAATGGAAAAATTGACAGGCGCGCCCTTCCTGTACCGGATGATGCCAGACCCGAGTTGCGCCAAGCTTATGTTGAACCTGGATCCTCGCTGGAGCGCACCATTTGGTCGATTTGGCGAGAAGTTCTGCCGATCGAGCGCATCGGGGCGAACGATAATTTCTTCGAACTCGGTGGGCACTCCTTGCGACTGGCGGTGGTGCACAGCAAGTTGGTGCAGGCTCTGAGCCGCGAACTGTCGATCATGGATCTGTTCCAGTATCCGACGATTCATTCGCTGGCGCGGCACCTGGCGAACGAAGATTCCGGACAGCTATCGTTGCACGAGGTACGAGAGCGCGCCCGAAGACAGAAGGAATCGATTCGGGGAAGAGCGGCTCTGGCATCGAGGCGGAAATGAGAGACCTGCCGGATTCACCTGTTTCCGATGGCATCGCCATCATCGGCATGAGTGGCCGTTTTCCGGGAGCACGCAATCTTTCGGAGTTCTGGAACAACCTGCGCAGCGGGGTGGAGTCCATCTCCTTCTTTTCCGCAGCGGAGCTGACTGCAGCGGGCGTCGACACCAGCCTGACCCAGCACCCGGACTTCGTGAACGCGGGCGGAATCCTGGACGGCATCGAACTGTTTGACGCAGCCTTTTTCGGCTTTAGTGCAAGAGAAGCTGAGACCCTCGACCCGCAGCAGCGCATATTGCTCGAGTGCGCATGGGAGGCAATGGAGGACGCGGGCTACGACAGCGCGCGTTGCTCCGGTCCGGTCGGCGTTTACGCCGGCTCAGCGATGAGCACTTATCTTTTCAGTCTCCTGGCCAAGCCGGGCCACAGGCAGTTGGTCGGCGATTTTCTTCTTTTCACCGGCAACGACAAGGACTTCGTGAGTACGCGCGTCTCCTACAAGCTCAACCTGCGAGGGCCGAGCATCGCGGTGCAGACGGCATGTTCAACGTCACTGGTGGCCGTGGCCATGGCGTGTGACAGTCTTTTCACGCACCAATGCGACATGGGGCTCGCCGGTGGAGTGGCGATTCGAGTGCCACAGAAATCCGGCTACATGTTCCAGGAGGGCCAGATCTTTTCACGCGACGGGCACACTCGGTCCTTCGATGCGGCAGCGAGTGGGACACTTTTTTCAAACGGCGTTGGCCTGGTCGTGTTGAAGCGGGTGGCCGACGCGATCCGGGACGGCGATTGCATTCGTGCGGTCATTCGTGGAAGCGCAATCAACAACGATGGCGGCATGAAAGTCGGCTACGCGGCGCCCGGACTGGATGCGCAGGCCGAGGTCGTCGCCCGGGCGCACGCTCTGGCGGAGGTCGATCCTCGAACCATCGACTATGTGGAAGGTCACGGTACGGGGACTCCCATGGGAGATCCCATCGAAGTCGCGGCACTCAGCAAGGCATTTCGTGCCGCCACATCGGATACCGGTTTCTGCGCCCTTGGTTCGTTGAAGTCGAATGTCGGGCACCTTGACAGCGCCTCTGGAATAGCGGCGTTGATAAAGGTAGTTCTATCTTTGCAACACGGCGAAGTTCCACCCACCATTAATTTCAGTCGACCGAATCCGGCTATCGATTTCAAGACAAGTCCTTTTTACGTGAATACACAGCTCATGCCGTGGAAGGCGAAGGCCGCGCCGCGCCGGGCGGGTGTGCATTCCTTCGGCATTGGGGGTACCAATGCTCACGTCGTAGTCGAGGAAGCGCCCGCGGTTCAGGCTTCGGACTCGTTGCGGCCGTGGCATTTATTGCTGCTGTCGGCGCGGTCGAAGGTTGCGCTCGAAGCTGCCATCCGCAATTTCGCCGCCTATTTTCAGCGGCATCCGGATGCCAACCTTGCGGATATTGCCTACACGTGTCAGATGGGCCGGCGAGCGTTTGCGCGGCGTTTTTTCCTGGTTTGTAACAACGCAAACGATGCAGCGAGCGCGCTTGCTCAGCTCCCCACGGCACCGATTAATTTTCAGCGCACGCTCATGGGCACCACCCCACCCGGCAACCGCTCCCTCGCGTTCCTGTTCCCGGGGCTGGGTTCGCAACGCGAGAATATGGGGTTAGAGATCTATCAAGCCGAGCCGGCTTTCCGAAGTTGCGTGGATGAATGCTCCGCGTTGCTGAAGCAGCAGGTAGGATTCGATCTGCGAGAAGTTCTCTACCCGCCACACGAAACGCAGGCCGGCACAACTCCGCACCTCGATCAACCAGAGGTTGTAGAATTGGCGCTTTTCGTCTTTGAGTACGCTTTGGCGCGGCTGTGGATGGAATGGGGCGTCCGCCCCAATGTGTTGATTGGCGAAAGCATTGGCGAATTCGTGGCCGCCTGCCTCGCCGGTGTTTTCTCCTTGGCTGACGCTTTATATCTGTTGGCCGAGCGCAGTCGCTTGCTCAAGGGCATGCATGGGGGCGGAATGCTGGCGGCGGTTCCGGCGTTAAGGGCTGTGGTGGCGCGAATTCGCCTGCATCCTCCGCAGATTCCGTTTGTGTCGAACACAACGGGTACGTGGATTACTGCGGCGTCCGCCACGGACTCTGAGTATTGGAGCGCTCACTCTGCCCGGCCAATGCTCTTCGCGGAAGGAATGGAACGTCTTGTAAATACTTTGGAACGTACCGTGCTGGTACTCGGACCCCGAGGCGCGCTTGCTGGCATCGCGCGACGAGTTCCGGATAGCTTGCTTGTTCAATCGGTCATCCCTTCTGTTCCAGGCTCTTTCGAGCGCGCCTCGGACATGGAATGCTTGATGACCGCGCTCGGCCGCTTGTGGTTGGAGGGCACCGAAGTGGACTGGGCGGGATTCTGGAGTCACGAGAAGCGGCAACGGGTTCCCTTGCCGACCTACGCCTTCGAGCGCAAGCGTTACTGGGTCGATCCGCAGCCACGGACGGAAGCAACTCCGAATCGTGCGGCGCAAGTTTCCGATACAGCGCGGAGCGCTGCGACCTCCTCACAATGTGCAGCTGTGCCGGAGAGGGCGGACCGTTCTGCTGAATGCACTAGCGATGCTTCCCCACTTGCCGCCGACCATATAGAGCGCGTGGTGGCGGGGATATGGCAAGAACTTCTGGGAATTGAGCACGTCGGCATCTACGACAATTTCTTCCAGCTGGGTGGGCATTCCATGCAGGGCGCGCAACTGCTCTCGCGGCTGCGGGCCGCGCTCAATGTGGAGGTGCCATTGCCGACTTTGTTTGAGTCACCCACCGTCGCCGGTATGGCGGAGCGCATCCGCGCGTTTCAATAAGCGGAACCTAGATCGAATCCCTCAACCACTGGAAAGTAAGTGCGGCGGCCGCCTCACGCCACTCCGGACGTCGCAAACTGTGATTTGCTTCAGGCAATTCCTTGGTTCGCACTCGCTTCGAAGACAAGATTTGACGCCAGCGGAGCGAGAACCACGCGGTGCGCTTGAATGCCTGCGCACCCGTATCCTTGCCGCTCAAAATGATTAGCACACGTCCATTAAATTCTTGCAGACTGTTAGCCAGGCGCTTCGAAATGTCGGCCGCACGGTAAGAACGGTAAGCTTGGTCCACCTCGGGTGTCTCAAACGGAAGCGAAACCTCGGGACCGTTGCCGGGGTAAGGATGTTCCATCAAATTTTTTGCAGACGTAGAATTGGCAGAGACCGAAAAAATCTTGCGGACCCTCCAAAGATACAGAGACCCCAGGCGATACAGCGCGGCCACGCTCCGAACCCGGGAATCATAGAGCCAGGGATTGGCCAGCACGATTCCCCTAACACGCCCATCCTTCGGGGCATATAGAATAGCGTCGGCCGCCCCCCCGCACTGTCCCCACAGAACCACTTTCTGCAGCCCAGGAATATTCGATTGAAACGCGTCGACCGCGGCGGCGATGTCTGCGTGCGTCTGCTCCAAGGTTCCCATTTCGCCTTCAGAATCGCCCGAACCGCGGTAATCGAAGCGCATGACCGGAATTCCAGCTTCCGCCCAGGCTCGCGCCAGCAGTACGAATAATCGGTGTCTGCCCGAGCGTAGCGCCGGCCTCCCCGCCAGAATCAAGATGCCTACTTCAGATGGTTGGCACGGGCGGTGCAGAATGCCATAGAGCCGGGTGCGCTCACATAAAAAACTTACCGCGATTTCTCGGCTGGTCATGCTCCGCTTTGGCACACAAGATTTGTGAATAATGGAGCGAGTGCTTGCGCAATGCGGCGAGGGGCGACGCTGTGTGGAAAAAACCAGAAGGGTAAACCGGTCAGGGCATGAGTTGATATCCTTACTCCAACTCTCCGCCATGCCTCGATCACTTGCATTGATTCGGTACGGAGTTTCGGCTCCGATTCATTCCCCATTTCTATCCAGAGAATGGGATCGGAAATCGCATGACCAAGATGCGAGAGACTCAGTTTGTCGATGGCGTGGATGAGCTCCGAGGAAAGTTCATAGCCTGCAACCTCGATGGTCTTGCCCGGCAGAAGTGACTTCCTATATTCCGGTTGCGTCAGTGGTATCCCGCCCGGACCATCCCCCATTTCGTCCAGGTTCATGCGCAGAAATTGCGTCAACATGGTCTCGCCGCTGAGCACCGGCTGCCACAAGACGATGGAATCGTAACTCTCACCAGAATGTGCGGCGAAATCCAATGCCAGCAGAGCGCCCAGGCGAAGACCCAATAAGCTGATGTGGTCCCGGCCTTGTAGGCGCAGCCAACGAACTGCCGACGCTAAATTGTCGCGCCAAATTTCCCAGCGCGCATCGCGGAAATCTCCGCTGCTATCGCCGCAGCCGAACAAGTCGAGGGTCAACACTCCAACACCCGCGCTCGCCAAGTGGCGTGAAACAGCCGCAATGACATTTCGCGAGGCTGCCATTTCTCCCGCGAAGGGATGAACATGGAGCAGGTCGTATCCTTCCCCGGCGCCTTCAGTCGGCGGGTAATACATGGCAAACAAGTTTCCTGCTTGACTTGGCAGATAGAAGCTCACGGGAGAAACCGTGGGATGGAGATCGAGCAGCCTCCCTTCAGCTTTTAAGTTCGCAGTCAGATGCATCTACTCCGAGTTTGAGCTTGGCAGTGACGAAGCGCTCAATCTTGTTAATGGTTTCGAAATTGTCGGTGATCATTTCATGATCGGCAATTCTTATGGGGAAAACGTTCTCCAGCCAGTCGATGAACTTAAACATCGTCAGAGAATCGATGGCTCCGCTCTTGAACAAGGATTCGTCGTCGGCCACCACCGCACCCCCTTTGGCGAGCACTCCTTGCAAAATCAAAGCGCGCACCTTGTCTTTGACCGGAAGCTCTTGTTCGTTCGATTCCATACTGATTACCAAATTGTCAGCCGCCATCAGCTTTTTCCAGCCTTGCCGCGTAAACCTTCATACCAAATGCGGATCGGGCGAGTGGCCGCGCCAGCGAAAAAGATTGCCGATCGTAGCGCACAAATCCCGCGAATTGGGGTTGGTCAGCGCCCACCGGAATCCATTCCGAGCGAAGTCCACATCGCGCTGGCTTATGCGGTCCCCTGGCTTGAGCCAACCCGCCCGGGCGAGCGCCTCACTGCGTAACTGGATTGGAAACTCGTACTCTGAGGTCATGCTGAATATGTGTGAAGCAGCCTCGCCCGGAGAAACGGTTCCCGCCTCGACGCCCTCGATCATGGGCACGACTCGATCAAAGAAAGAGTGGTAGTCGGGGTCTTCAAAATCAGAAAACACCGGGTCGAGAGCCTCGCCACGGAGGCTCTTTTGGTCGCCGGTGGCGGTGAAATCCGCCAGCGCATTCATGGCGCGAAATTCTGTGTTGACTGTTCCTAAAGCCCAAACTCGAAGCCAGGCGTCCCACAAATCGAAGTCTGACCAGGCGATAAATGCCCCATTCACCAGGGCATCGTTGTAACTCAGCGCACGGTGCTGCAGTCGATTGATCGCGGCAAACTTCTCTTCCTCGAAATCGTCGCTGGCGAGGGCTGTAAGCAAGGGGTCGATGAGCGCGCCGATGATTTCCTGGGTGTTAATCATCCCGCGGGAAAACAGTGGATCCACAAAGCCCGCAGCGTGCGACATCAGGCAATAACGGTATCCCGTGGTTAGCCGGGAAGAATATTGCAGCCGCCCGGAGGAGACCCAAGGGCGCACGGCTTTGGCCTCGGCGAATTGCTCTGCCACGCTGGGAAACATATCCAGGAACTGCCTGAATTCTGTTTCCGGGGGGGAATCGGTCTTAGGATAACGGCGCGGGTCAATGGTCAGACCTACGCTCACCAGAGGATTCGTCGAGCGCTCATGATTGTTGAAGGGGATCACCCAAAACCATCCCCGCTCAAAGCAGTGGTGCAGGGTGCCCTGGTCCCAACCCACGGACAACCGATTGTCCTCCTTCTGGAACGCTGTTACATCAATCATGTGGGTGAAGATGCTGCGAGAGTGGTGCTTCAGCGGACATGGATTTTCGCGCAGGTTGAACTGAGCGGCCAGTATGCTCTCGTACCCAGTACCGTCCACCACATAACGGGCGAAAATATTCTCACCGCTTCCCGTCTGGATCGCTACTCCACTCCGATCAATCTTCAGCGCTGCCACTTTTGTCTTTTGCCTGGGAACGGCGCCATAGCCCACGGCAACATGGAATAGGTAGGCATCAATATCCTGGCGGAAGAAATGATTTTCATCCTTGGAATTGGTGCCCACTTGGTGTCCTTCCCTGGAATCGAAAAACTCTCCTGGGCGATGGTAGGCAAAGCCGAACGCCCGTTTGATTCCACAGGTCGTACACACGTGCTCAGAGATGCGGTCCGGATAGGCAATGTTTTCCAGCTCGGGGACGCCATACTTCTGAGCCAGAAGCAGGGTGAGCAGCGAGGTGTGGGGAATGGTCGATTCTCCGATGGCAAAGCGCGGATGAGTGCCCGCGTCGATTAGGACGACACTAACTCCCTGCTTGGCCAGAACGGAGGCCAGCATCGATCCTGACAATCCACTCCCCAGGATCGCCACGTCGAAGCGATGCAATGCACTCTGCAATCTCATGAACGTCCGCCTGCAAAAAGGGGAGGAACTTTGCGCCCAGCCGATGAGCTGCTTCTCAGGTTCAGCAAAAACTTCAGGAGTTCGTAATTACGCCGTGCCCCGAACTACTGACAGGGGAAATTATCACCAATTGCGGCATTTTCCAAATGATTTCGTCGACCTGTGAATAACGAGAACAAAACAAAATACAAGCCGATGTTGCAGGTTCTTGCAACTCTGAAAAGAAAACGATTCGTGCTTGACTTTGCGATTTTCCAGAGTGAAACTAACCGCCAATAAAGGTCCGCCACGTAGTTCTCCCGGCGTAAAGGATCTCCAATGCCGAAGTTGTCAATCATAGCCGCGAGCTGGTTGTTGGCATTGGCATGCGTCCCTCTCGCTTTGGCTCAGTCTTTCAGTATCTCTCCATCCTCGCTCCCGTTCGCGCCGCAAACCGTGGGCACTTCGAACCAGAACACCGTAACCCTGCTGAATACCGGAAATTCGGACATTACCTTGAACAGCTTCACGCTTACACCATCCGAGTTTCAGCTGGTGAATGGATATGCGCCGGGAACGCTGTCTCCCGGGCGCTCGATCTACTTCACAATCAAATTTGTGCCTGACGCCGCGCAGAAATTCACTGGAACGTTAACCTTGAACTTGGCGGGATTCGCGCCGCAGGCGGTTCCACTTTCCGGCACCGGCTTGGCTACGAATGCGATCGCGTCACTGAACGCGATGGCGCTTGATTTTGGCAGTACGATACAAGGGACCTCCAGTCCTGCGCAGACGGTCACGGTTACCAACATCGGGACAAGCGCTTTTCAGTTGCTCGGGGCAAACGCCGATCCTCCATTTATCGCCAGTGGATTCTCGAACGCAGTCACCGTGAACCCCGGGTCTTCCACGAGCGTTCAAATTTCCTTGTACGGTGCCGCCGTGGGTGCCTTCGGAGAAGAGTTGTCCCTGACTTTCGACGTGCTGCCGCCGCAGTCGGTGAGTTTGGCCGGAACTGTCACCGCAGCGACTTCCATTGCGGTTGCAACTTTCCCCACGCTGCCCTACGCCTCGCCGGGAGCACCCTACCTGGCAACGCTTATCGGATCCGGCGGGTCAGGGTCCTACAGCTGGCAAGTAGCGGCCGGTTCTGTCTTGCCTTCCGGCCTTAGTCTCTCGGCAGCGGGTGGCCTTACCGGGACGGTCGCTTCTTCCGTGGCGGTCGGCAACCATTCTTTTTCGGTGCAGCTCACGGACTCCGCTTCGCACACCACTACCGCACAACTCACGCTGCCGGTTGCGCTCGCTTCCACGCAGGCCAACTGCAACGACATGGAATATCCAAACTCGTCCACTCCGAATGTTCCACTCACCGATCTTGGTACGGGCACTTACATGGGAGAAGAAGGTGGGCTCTATCCCGATGGAAGCAATGTGCGGCCACCCGGCCAGGATGCTGCGGGCGTAGCCATTGCGCAAGCGATCCGGCCCCTGGATTCCAACGGAAATTACGATCCAAATGGCAAATACGTTTTGCTGTCCATCGGTATGTCGGAGACGCAACAAGAGTTCGCGCAGTTTGCCAGCGACGCCGGCACCGACCCTGCCACCAATCCGCACTTAGTGATCGTCAACGGTGCGCAAGATGCCATCGTCGCCTCCGATTGGGCGGACGTCAGCTTCGGAACCTGGACCTCGATCATCAACTATCTTTTACCGCAGTCCGGCGTGACCGCAAATCAGGTGGTCGCGGCATGGGTGAAAAGCCTGGATACTCCGAGCGGAAGTTTTCCTTCCAACGAGAGCCCGACACAAGCCGATCTGGAAAGCATCGCTCAGAACCTGCACACTTTGTTTCCCAACCTCCAACTGGCTTACTTTGCCACCACGATTTACGGTGGCTACGGAAACGGCACCGGCAGCGGACAACAGGGCGAGCCCAATTCCTATGAAGGCGGATTCGCGGTCAAGTGGGCTATTCAGGATCAAATCGATGGAAATGCCAACCTGAACTTTAATCCTGCATTGGGCCCGGTTCTGGCGCCGTGGATGTCCTGGGGTTCCTATGAGTGGGCGAACGGTCTGCTGGCGCGCGGCGACGGCTTGGTTTGGGCTTGCGCAGAGTACCTAGATGGAATTCACCCCAATACTCTGGGCAGGGAAAAGGTTTCCAATCTGATGCTCAATTTCTTCAAGACCGACGATACCACCCGGCCGTGGTACCTTGATCCGACCAAGTTAGTGCTGCTATCGAGCACCAACCTGGCTTTTGGGGATCAAGTGGTGGGCGTTGCCAGCATCCCTCAGAACGTGCAGGTGACGAATAACCAAGCCCTGCCTCTCAACATTACGAGCATCTCGACCACCGCAGGTTTCGCGCAAACTGACACCTGCGGCTCGGTGGTTATAGCTGGCGGAAGTTGCACCGTTTCGGTAACCTTCGATCCTGCAACGACCGGAGCCTACACCGGATCTTTGACCATCGCGGATGATGCGGCCAGCAGTCCACAAGTCGTAACCCTGTCCGGGACAGGTATTGCCTCTGCGGCGCCGGTAGTCAGCCTGTCGTCTGCGTCCTTGAGCTTCACTGCCCAGGTTATTGGCACCAGCAGCGCTGCCCAGGTAGTGACATTGACGAACACCGGAACCGCCGACTTAGTCGTTTCCGGTATCTCCGCTAGTGGTGACTACGCGGAGAGCGATAATTGCGTCGGCCAGAACTTGCAGCCCTTGGCGACCTGCGCGCTCAACATCGCTTTTGTGCCTTCCGTGAGCGGCACGATCGCAGGTGTCGTCACTCTTCTCGACAATGCTTTGAACTCGCCGCAATTCATCGCTCTCAGCGGCAGCGGGGTGTACCCGATGACGGTGAGTCCTGCCACGCTTTCGTTCGGCACGGTCGCTGTGGGAACTTCGAGTGCCTCGAAGACGGTAACGATTAGCAATCATCTGGCCCAGACGCTTAATATCGGCTTCGCCGCAAGCGGCGACTACTCGGCGGTTGGCAGCGGAACGAGTCCATGCGGAAGCACGTTGCGAAGCAACTCGCGCTGCACCCTCAGTATCAGTTTCACTCCAACCGTCAACGGAACGATTCCGGGTGAACTGACGGTTACCGGCGATGCGGCATTCAGTCCTCAACTGGTGGGGCTCAGCGGTTCCGGGTCGGGAGGCGGTTCCGCGCCTCTGCGTTTTTCCCCTACCAGCGCCCAGTTCGGTAACACAGTAGTTGGCACGACTACGAGCGATGTCAAGGTGACAGTCACTAACGTCAGCGGAGCGGCTCTAAGTATCTCTAGTTTTGCCGCAAGCGGAACGTTCTCCGCAAGCTCGGGTGTACCGGCTTGCTCCGGCAGCCTGGCGGCCGGGGACCATTGTGTTTTGCTTCTCTCCTTCAGCCCTGTGGTCCCGGGAGCGGAAACTGGAACGGTCAGCTTCAGCGACAGCGTGAACAATAGCCCCCAGAGTCTAAAGTTAAGCGGCACGGGCATTTTGCCGTTATCCTTGTCGCCACTGAACCTGGTCTTCTCCGCGCAGGCGGTCGGCACAACCAGCGCGCCTCAAGTCGTAACCGTCACGAATAACCTGAGTACTGTGCTCTCACTTGCGAGCCTGGAAGCAAGCGGTGACTACTCAGTGGTGACCGCAGGTTCGAACCCCTGCGGGGCAAAGCTTTCGGCCTTAGCAAGTTGCACCGTGGGAGTCGCCTTCAGTCCAACGGTTGCAGGCATCATCAACGGCACCCTGACCGTGCCCTACGCTGGCAGCTTCAGTCCGCAGGAGGTTTCTCTCTCCGGCACCGGACACCTCCAGGGAATTTGGAAGTGAAATGCTGCGGTGAGCGATCCAGCGAAAATCAAGGAGATCACCTCCCCGTGCTTAGTTCGCAGACATCCAGCACACACAAAATCGACGCAGTAAGTCTGGAAACCGAGGTGATACCACGATTGAGCCGGAACACCATCTACAAGAAAGTTATTCCCTGGCTAGGCAAGGGTGGGCTGGCCATTCTCGACCATGGTCTTTTTTCTGGTGCGAATTTTCTGCTCGGAATTTTGCTGGCGCGCTGGATGTCGCCGGAACAGTATGGCGCCTACGCCCTGGTTCTAAGCATTTTTATCCTCGCCACATTTCTCTATCAAGCGCTGGTACTGGAACCAATTTCAGTTTTCTCGGGAACGTCCTATTCGAACAATCTCCGCGGATACCTCAACTCGAACGCTCTGCTCCACGGTGGGGTTTCGCTGATCATCTGCGCGGCGTTGGGTGGAACGGCAATCGCCGCGCGCCTTTGGTGGCATTCGCCAGTTTCGGCCATGGCCTTCGCCGGTATCACAATTTCCGCACCCTTCCTTCTGATTCATGCCCTGGGACGGCGAAGCTTTTATCTGAAGTTGTCTCCCGCCCCTGCCGTTCTTGGTTCGGCGTTTTATTCTGTGTGCGTGGTGGGCGGAGCTTTCCTTGTGTACAAACTTGGCGGGCTTTCCGCCTTCACAGCGTATTTGGTATTGGGGGCGGCGGCGCTGGTAGGCGGCCTGATCATGCTTTTCCAGTTGAATGCGAAACTGGAGCCTGCCACCGCCATGGTCCCACTGCGCACGACTTGGCATAAGCATTGGGAATATGGCAAGTGGGCCTTAGCCACTTGTATTGTCGGCTGGATACCAACGTACGTTTACATCCCTCTCGTCAGCAAGTTCTCGGGATTGGCGCTGGCTGGGGAACTTCGAGCTCTCATGAACCTGGGTGGGCCGGTGCTACAGACCTATGCGGCGCTTTCCATGTTATTCCTGCCACTGGCGGCTCGGGTGCAGAACACGCAGGGAGGGCGCGGCGCGTTCAAACTGACGCTGAAACTGACGGCGCTTTTTGTGTGCGGGGGGCTGGTCTATTGGGGTGCGCTGATTCCGCTCCGAGCCCCGCTGTTTCGCATGCTCTACGCCGGCAAATATATGGACGCCTCCGCATTACTTCCATTGTTTGCGGCCGAGACCATCGTATGGAGCGCCGCGCTCGCGCCGGCTATCTTATTGCGCGCGATGGAATCCCCCCGATCCTTATTCTTCGCCAACGGTGCAGCCAGCCTACTGACCTTGCTCATCGGCGTTCCCGCCACCCGTTACTACGGCTTGGCGGGGGTGATTTGGAGCATGGTCCTGGCTAACATTGTTTATATGTTGGTTGCGTTTATTATGCTGCGAAGCAGGCTGGCGGCGCTCAAGGCTGATGAGCCAGATCTACGTGTGCCCTTGCGGTGGAAGAATATGCTTTCGGATTAGAAACCTTAAGTATATTGGGTGACTTATAGAGCTTTCATGGGACGCAAAGTCGACACACCTTGACTTTCGCTCAGCGGGACAGAACTCGTCGATGGCGGTTTAGGGCAATGAGTACACTTCGCCCATATTGCTCGCGCCGCCCCTGGCTGCGGTGCCGTAGAACTTGACTGAACCTACAGCGGATCGCGTGCCGGTGTTCGGCGCTTTAACGTCTGCGGGCAGCAGCCAGACGCCACTTCTTTACGTCGTGGACACCGACCATCAAGACCAGGACAATAAGGCGCAAGTGCTCGTGGTCGATCCTCAGCAAAAAGCCATCGTGAAAACCTATCCGGCGGGCTATCACCCCGATGTGGCTGTCTCACAAGACGGAAAGCGGCTTTACTTGGCGTATGGGTCAACACTTGAAGTAATTGACACCAGCACGGGCGCCATCATCGGATCTGTCAACGCGCCAGACCGCGTGTTTGACACTTTCGACGATTTAGTTTCTCACATGGCGCTCTCGGCGGATGGAGGTTTGTTGTACGCGCTCCGGGTGAAGGACCTTGGGAACGGCGAAGACGCGTATGGCGTTGCGGTCTTCGACACCAACGCCAATAAGTTCCTGCCCGATGCTGTGTCGCTGCCACGCTGCGACAATCCTTTGCTGGTGCCTTCCTCGGCAGACCGAGCGTTATCCATCATATGTGGGAGTACGAGAGAAATCCGCATCGCGAGGTTCGACAATAAAGGGGTTCCAATGACGCGGCTGCCGTTGGGATTTCCTTTTGGCCAAAACGAGAATCCCCAGGCTGAAGTGGTAACCGCGTTCGCTTCCGGCGAAAGGGAAGTAACCGTGGTCTTCAGTGATGGAGGCTATGCCAGGATCAATCTGCAGGGGAAACTGTCTGCTCAGTCGGGCGCGATCGCATTCTCTCCTTCTCTCAAGGAGAGCGCTAGCGTAGTCGGCCCGTACGCGACAACTGTCGTAGGCGGGAGCGCTTACCTCGTGATCGCAGCGGCAGATGACTATCGTTCCAGCGAACTGGCCAACGCAATCGCAGTTCTGGATCTGAAAACTCTCCAACCGGCGCTGATCAAGACGGCGAAACATTTTTCAGGGTTGGCGGTAGGAACGGACGGAGCTTTATACCTCGCGGATCCCAAGGACGCAAGTGTCAGCTTGCTAAAGTCGGATGGAACGGAGAAAGCCAGCGTGGCTAGTGTCGGAGTGAGTCCAACGACGCTGTATGTGAGTGAGCACTAAGACATTGGGACGCCCTCATCCGCGAAGGCAGAGTCGACAGACTGCTTCGCTCATCCCAAACGATGCAAATTACACTTTTAGCTGCGCTGCTTGAAAGCGCAGGGTGTCGTTGCTTTGTCCCGCATACGCACAAAACTGATCCGCCCCTTTCTGTCGATTTTTCGGCATCCACAGAATTTTCCAGGCGACGGGCACTCCGGTGGCGTCTACCTCGGATTAACTTTTGTAAGTTTTAGAGCAAAGAGCAAACACATGGTTGACAGATTAAATTCGCAGCCAGCGTGACTTCGCCACCTGATCAGCAAATTCTCAGCTGGTCTGTCTTCGTTCCTCCCCAGTATGGATGACCGCCGAGTGGCAGCCGAGACATTGTCTCAGGCGTGTTCCCGCCCGTCCACTAGGCAAGCACACAAAGACCTTTCAATCTGATTGAGAGCCCAAGAATAGTAGTCACGCCGCCGTGTTCCGAAAGGCGGAAAACGACAGCGTCACTTCCCTTAGTTAGAACGCTATTCTTCTCCGGTCGAAGACATGCTGTTATCGTTTGGAATCAGCACGTTTCAGGAATACATCCATAAACTCCGTTACGATTTCAGAACAAACAAAGTTTTTTGTCGATGATAGCGCGCAACTTATGACATGCTATGCCGCACGTTAAGGTGAAGGACCCGCAAATAGTAAGTAGAAACGTGTTACTCATGCTGTTCGCATCGTTGATGCCACTTATTACATCCGTAAAACCGAAACAAAACTGTTAGCAGGATCGACAAACACAATCATGACTCCCTCCCCAACGCTCCAATTTCCAGAGGTCGCACGTACCTGTGCACTGTTTGCTGATTACCTGCGAGGTCGGCGGGATCAGATTCACTCGGCCCTTGCCTCCTATGCCAGCTTTCCAGCGGTTGAGGATGAACTTGCCAGGGCTACTTACCTGTTGGAGAACCTGGAAGAGAACCGGGAATACTTTCAGTTGAAGGTCGAACAGGTTGCTGCGTTCTTGCCGCGCAATCAGCTGTTGTATGCGACGGTATACATGGGAGTGATTCCGGCGTTGATGTCAAATCACTGTCATGTGCGGCCTCCCGAATCCGCCCACGATGCGTATAGGCGACTCCTTCTGGCGGTAAACTTTACGAGTTTCGTCGGCAATCTCCAGATCTTCCTCGGCAACCGTGGCGATTTTGTCGCGTCGAAAGTTCCAGCCGCCGACGTTGTGATGTTCACCGGCACTTATGCAAATGGTGAGTTGGTGAGAAAACAACTGCGGAAAGGTGCACTTTTTTTGTTCAGCGGGTCAGGACATAACCCAGTGATAGTCCGTAAGGATGCGGATCCGGGTCAGGCTGCCGAGTCCATTGTCCGGCTCTGCTACCATAATCAGGGTCAGGACTGCTCGGCGCCCAACGCGATCCTGGTCGATCGTGCGGTTTCGTCCAGACTTTTCGGCGAGATCTATGAGCGCACGTTGTCCGTTGAAGCAGCGATGAGTCTCGGCCGTCATTCGGGAAACGTGGTCGCCGCCAATACGGATCGACCGCACCTAGCGGCCAGTGCGGAGACGTTTTTAACACTGCAACCATTCCTGGTTCATGGTGGAGTATTAAATACTAGAACTCAGATCATTTCGCCAACGATCTTCCGCAAGCCTTTGAAGTACGGTCCACAGCTTGCTGAGTTCTTCGCCCCCGTCATTATGCTGCAGGAGTATGACGAAGAGGACGAGTTGCATACTTACTTCGACCATCCTAGATACCGGCCGAACGCCATGTATCTCACTGTATTTGGCCGCCATGCGCAGATCGAGTCATTGGGTGAACTCGATGTCCATCCGCCCGATACCATGCTCCACAATAGGAACCTGCATGACGAAGAGAAAGGAACCCGTCCCTATGGCGGCTATGGATCGGAAGCCTCTTTTACCTGGTTCGCTGGAGTAAAACGACCCACTCCGATTTTGCCGCAGAGGGAGATCTATCAACATCTCGTCGCGCAAAGGCGGGAAGGCTACAGCTCGCAGAAATTGCGGACACAAAAGTGTTTGACCGCTCGCGATGCCCGGTTGGAGAAGCGGCAACAGTTAAAGGGCCTTGGCGTGACAACCTATCCGCTACACTTTGCTCCGACCATGAATTGCAGGGACCTTATTGATCGATACGTGCATTTGGCCAACGGCGAGTTCACGGAGGTCCGTGTCATTGTTGCCGGACGCGTAGTGGCTTACCGCAATAGTGGGATGTTTCTCGACCTACGAGACAGTTCGGGAAAGATCCAAATTCTGTGCCATGACAATCAGCTTGGTGAGGCCGACCTCGGACTTCTGAAACTCGTCGATGTTGGCGATTTGCTTGGCGTTGATGGCTGTGTTCGAAAAACTCAGCGCGGGGAACTAACGATCGCTGCCAACAAGTTGACTCTCCTCGCCAAGGACCTTCTTCCATTGCGGAAGCGTCAAACCGTGGAGGTGAGCGACGACGTCGTTGAGCCAAAGCGGATGATGGAACGTATCCCTGTCGAACGTCAGCGTAAGTTAGTAGCTTGCTCCGAAGCGGTGGCAGCTATACGGACATTAATGAACTCTCAGCGTTTTCAGGACGTTGAGACTTGGGTGCTCGATCCCGACGGGAACACAATGCCGGGACCCGAAGTGCAACTGGGAACTATGACCGTGCCGGGCGTCGTCGTTCCGATAGCGGACGGTTTGTCCGATCGAGCTTACCGTATCAAACACACGTACATGGGAGCGCGAGAGTTGTGCCAAGGCCAGTCAATACTGGTGGACACCGCCCGGGCCTACGCTGATTGGCGCGACATGATGGCTCTTGGCGAGAGGCTGATAGGTTCCGTGGCGCAGCGCCTCTGCGAAGCGGGACTCACGCTTGCAGGAGCGATCGAACTCTCGCCTCCATTCGCCAGTAAGTCTATACTCGCGGTGGTCCGGCAGGAGACTGGCGTTGACTTTTCCGAGATCGAGACCGACGATGATGCGCGTCGGCGTACAAGTTCGCTGGGCTGCGACATTGTGGGGCATGAAACTTGGGGTCAATGCGTCACTTCGGTATTTGTTAACAAGGTAGCGCCTAAACTAACGGCTCCAGTTCATGTGACGCACATCCCGAAAATTATTTCGCGCTCGGCCGTGGCAGATCAGCACGACTCGCGCCTGGCAGAGTGTTTTGCCACTTACATTAACGGCCGGCTAATCTCCAGCGGATGTAGTCTGCTCAACGATCCAATCAAGTATTGCGAGCGGACTTCTTCAACGGGTTTGGGACACGCAGAAAGTGCGCATGATCGCGGGGAAGGACACGATGAGGAGTTCGCCGCTGTCCTCGAGAGCGGTATGCCGCCGGCAGCGGTTATGAGACTAGCAATCGGCCGAATCGTCTCGCAGTGTGTTGATCACTCTGCCGAGCAGCGTGCCGCCTGATGTGCGGGAAACCACTATGGAATCTGAACAATCGCGAACGCAGCAGGCAGAGATTTGTGATCGCAATTCACTCCTGAGCCTGGCGGTGGAGAGCTATATTTTCGGCTTCGCGTCAGTGGAAATGTATCGCACCATGTATCAATTAGCTGGTTCGCAAAGCGTTGGGAAGAGGGATTACGTCTTCAATAAGTTTTTCCATTCACGACGAAGGGCAACCGCCGACGAATTTTGGCTGGCCGCGCCGAACAGCGAGATCTTATATTCAAACGCTTGGCTGGACCTCAGCACAAGCCCACTATTACTGGACGTTCCCGACATGGGGAGCAGGTACTACGTGCTGCAGTTCTTGGATTACTTCGCCAATGCTTTCGCGTATGTGGGGACTCGCACGTTTGGGAACAGCAGCAGGAGTCTAGCCATTGTGGGTCCTGCCTGGTCGGGTAGTTTCCCGGATGATATTGCCGTGGTGAGATCACCGACCAACTTCGCCTGGATCTTCGGTCGCATCAGCATCCAGGGAGATCACGAATTCGACGAAGTTCACGGCCTACAAGATCGACTCGAGCTGAGCTCTCCGATCGTTAGTAGCGAGCCTGCCCCGTGTCGTGAGCCCTGGCCTCCGTTTCGTAACTCGGACAAGCTGGATTTCTTTTCTAATCTGGACCAAGTACTACGCCGAAATGCTCCGCCGGCGGAGGATACGCAGCTGATCCGCAGGCTGCCCCAACTTGGAATGCTGCGTGACAATTCATTCGAGCCAACCAATGTAGATGAATCTCTCCGAGGCATTCTCGAGCAAGCCATTACCCTCGGGCGTGACCGCATCTGTGCGCGAGAGTCGCAGTTCGAGGAGTTTTGTCCCGGCTGGATCTGGGAAGGGTCTTCGGCAGGCAGGCCCGGTCGAGATAACTTGTCCCGGGCTGCATCCGCAAAAGCAGGCTTGGGTATTCTGGCTCCTGAGGAGGCGATATATCCTTTCGCATATGTGGACAATTATGACGAACCGCTCGAAGGTAGTCGCAGTTATCGGCTTACTTTCGGGCCGGAAGAGTGGCCAAAGGCGAGTTATTCTTGGTCGATGACTGTTTACGAGCTGCCCTACTATCGATTGGTGAAGAATCCGATTAATCGCTACAGCTGGAATAGCGCCAGGGCCCAGGAATCGACTGGATGCAATAGTCATGGAAGCTTGAGCTTGCAGGCTACCCGGCCGAAGGATCTGACTTCGTATTGGCTGCCCACGCCGCGAACTGGAAAGTTTGCCCTCGCGCTCCGAGTTTTTGGTCCCAGTGATGCTTTTTTGCGAGGAAAGCATCTTTTGCCACGGATCATGCGGCTTTTCAGCGAAGAGGGAATACGGTCCTCCGCGGATTCGCATAGTCGCGCTTTAAGCTGATGATCGCGACGACGGCTGGAGTGATGAGAACATTAACTTATCGGATCGTCGATCAAATCGGGCGCGTTCTTCGAGACCATGGCTTGCTTACGATCAGCCTCCGCCCGGAGGAACTGTGCGAAGTCGCCCAGTTTCGGGCCCATCTAACCGATTTTGGTGGAGACGATTTTCTGGCGCCTTTGAGCATGCTTGTCCAGTGCCTGGAGGAGGAAGCGACCCTGACGGTTGTCGGACGTCTCTTCATCAAGGAAATCCTGATTCAGAAGCTGATCAATCGATTGCTTCTGGCAGATTCATTCCGCCGCCATCCCGAGATCATGGATGTTGAAATACGCGCCCCCATCTTCATTACGGGTCTTCCACGAACCGGGACCACCCTCCTTCATCGGGTCATGTCTCAGGACACGGCACTTCGGCACTTGCAAATGTGGGAGGTATGGAAACCTACTCCCCCGCCTGATCCGGCCACCTATGCGACAGACCCTCGCCGTCGGAATCGTCCCTACAACAACTCCGATGCGCCCGGTATCCCAGGCATCATTTGCGGTCTAGAAGATCAATTGATCGGCACCGAAATAATTCAGAAGCGCCAAGCGGCACACATGGTTGGCATGTCGGAGCCGGAAGAGTGTCAGTTGCTCTTCATGAACTCTTTCACGAGTCAAGAGTTCGTTTTATTCTTTGCAGATGCCATTCCATCGTATGCTATGTGCCTGCTGAATCAGGATCTGATTCGCTCTTACCAGTACTATCGTCTTCAGCTCCAACTACTGACCTGGAAGTTTCCCGGTCGACGTTTGATACTTAAGTCTCCGATGCACCTTCAGAGCCTGAATACGCTTTTTCAAGTCTTTCCGGATGCAAGTGTCATCTGGTGCCACCGGGACCCGCGAAGTGTCGTTCCATCGTGGTGCAAACTGAATCGTATTGACGGCGAGATCTATAATAGCGTTTCCAGTGAGGGGGGGTATCGGTTGGGGCCGAGTGTGCTCAAGTGGCTGGGAGCGGAGGCTGATCAGGCGATGGAGACGCTGCGTATTCTTCCCCAGGAGCAGATCGTGCACGTTTCTTACCGTGACTGCGCTAGCGACATCCTGAATTGTGTGCTAACCCTGCGCGGTCGGCTGGGTCTTTCTGAGCACAACGCGGCAACGGAACAAATGCGAGCTTGGACCGTGAGGAACCCAGCCCACAACCACGGAGTGCACGAGTACAAAGCTGCAACCTTTGGTCTTAATGATGAAGCGATTAACGAACGTTTTAGTTCGTATCGGCGCGCGTTCGCATCTTATCTGTAACCTCTAAATTAGTCGGGTGCCTGGGTAAGCGATCTTCACAGTGAAGGGAATGGCCTCACCGGCTCCGATCAAGCGAGGCGAAGAAACAATGACCCTGATAATTGAGGAAAGTCACAAATGATGGGAACATTTGTAGTCTGGGGCCTGACTCTGTTCAGCGCGGGTGTTTTTATTTTGTGTGATTCTCTCAGCACTAACTGGGCCAAGACGTCGAGCATTCCGAGTGTGATAATGGTGGTCGTTCTGTCGCCTCTTGCCTACATTCTCTTCGGTCTTCTCGCAAGCCGAGTGAACCTTTCTATCGCCGGCTCACTGGTGAATCTCATGATCATGATCGGTGCTGTGCTGGTAGGGCTGATATATTTCAAAGATCATGTAACCATGCTTCAGTGGACGGGAATCGGTATGGGGGTGATCTCCATCGTGATTTTGAGTGTAGCCAGTGTCCCCAAATAAGCGCGTGCCCACTAGCGAGGTCGGGGCGAATTACGCTACTTTACTCAAATCAGACTCCGGAGCAGGCCCATACGTTGATCGCACGCAAACGGCTGGAGGCTAGGCTGGCAATCCCTCTTTATTGGGTAGCCAACGTAGACTGGCTGGCCACGCACATCCAACTTCCGCTCCTTCGAATCCACGTGTCGGTAAAACGCTCTCGGAGCACATAGGGCTTCCCATTCTTTGCGCCATCCTCACGATACACCCCATTGACGACAGCGACGGCATCGAAAAGATATACTTTCATGGTCTCGTTCATAATTCGCCCGGGGTGCAGCAAAGACTGCGCCTGCACGCTGGCCAAATACTCCGTCTTATCCATCAATTTGCCATCAAAATCGACATATACCAATTCCGGACCGAGTAGTATCTTAAGCGCGGTTGCGTCTTTCTGTTGCACTGCTTGGTTCCAAGCGTTTTCTAACGACAGGATTCTCCCTTGTTCGGAATCGGGATCCACTGCTCGTTGGGCGTCAAATCGAGGCACCATTAACAACAACAGAACAAAAGAGAATGCCTTGTGCATATCACAAGCTCCTTCCGCTCACTGACAGCCAACCCGCATGCTTCCCGTCAATGTTTGTTACCAACCATCGAAGCGAAGCCACGAGCATGGTAACTCAGTTAGTTTTTACCGAATAGTGCCTTCGGATATATCCGAGCCGCCTATCTTGGAAAGAGTATCCAGCCAAGCGTTGTAGGTGCTGCTTTGTATTCCCGTCGTTGTGAAGTCGCCATTGATCTTTATACCCAGACGGATGCGCGCGATAACCTCGAGAGCCGTCAGCTTGAGTACGGCCAGCCAGTTGCTAGTAAACGTCCGAGCCGAAGCAGTTAGCTAACAATCGAGCAATGTTACTTTAGATGTCCACGTGTAGCCGAAACGAAGGTACCCACACCGGCCCGCGATCGCGGTTATACCCAGGATCTACAATGCGTTGAATATCTACAGCGTAATACAAGCCACGCCACAGGTGGGCGTTGTAATACCACTCCCCGATGGATTCCCGACCGTAATTCAGTCCGCCATCACCAATTAGAATGCCTATTCCCCCGAGCCGAAAATATGTTTGGACGTCTCTTGAAATAGCATTGCTGACGAAAGCAGCACCCGTCTTATCGTTGGGGCGATGCCAGCGATCTCCGCGATAGTCCGTGCCTGCGGAAAAGGATTGGTTTACTTCGTAGGATTCATATCTGGACTGATCCCAGCTAAATCGACCGAAAGCTCGCCAGCGATCGCTAATCGTTTGTTCCAGATTCAGACCGACTCCGTACTGCACGCGGCCCTGCTGCCGGGTCTCGTTGACAGCGGGCCGTGACGAGTTGGTTTGAAGGAATAAATCAACAGCTTCGCGGTAGTCACCTCTGTTTCCGCTACTTATGAACGACAATAAGCGAAACGTAGTTGTGCGGCGTGTTGGCGCCTTAGCGTGTAGTTCAAGTTCAACATTCTCCTCACGGGCTCTTCGCAAGTCCCAATCTAAGTCGATTCCATTCGGAACCGTCGGCATCAGGGCCTCGGCAAAGCGGAGAGTCCACAAACGGTCGTAGTATTCCAGTAGAACTCCGTAGGAGTAACCGCGGGTATTCGCGGCATAGTCATAAGCTGCGTTATTTACTATGGTCAAATTCATGAATTGCAAGTGGACGTCACTCCCTACACCATTCAAATCGAAAAAGTCGGGTAGTGCGAACTTGCCGATGCGGAGCTCGAAACGGCGAGTGGGAACTTTTTCAGCAAGATAAAGGGGGCCGCGAGTTTGATCGGTCTTTTCCGAACTCAAAGGCACGATCTGCCGGATCATAAGCCGGGCCAGATAAGGCTTCGGGCCCAAATCTGGGTTTCGAACTACGTCGGCGTTCGTTAGCCCCATGAGTCCTAACCCATTACTGAGGCCATGGCCTCCCGCACTCTCGGCGTCGAAAAAAAGTTCTGTCGTGCTAGTGATTCGCAGTCCGGTATAAAGAGTGAACACCCGAAAATCATGCAGTTCCGCGCCGGGTTGGAGACTGTTAGGCCCTGAATATCGGGCAAAGAAACTGGGGTGTCCCTGCAAAATTGTGTTGAATTGTCCGGAGATCCACCACCGGGCTTGGCTCGGATGCGGTAGCATCGTGTCCGAGTCAACTGGAATGCTGTCAGGCTTAGAGTCGTCGGCCGCTGCTACTGCCTGAGCACTCGCGAGCGGCAAGATATTCAGCAGGACCACGATCATGGCCGCGCACGCAGTCACAACGCGACCGTGGAATGATGGTCGTAGCGATAGGTGCAACCGCGCTTTCATGTTCAACTCATCGATTCGAGGACGCGCTTCTTAAGAATGCGTTATAGACGGCACTTAGATCAGCGTTCTTACGATAATGGACTGGACACTGAGCGCCTCAGCCTACCACATGACTCAGTAACCACCAAGGGCAACGCACCCCTTGATCCGCGAGATGGATGACCTACCTTCTTCGGACTAATCATGATTATTTGAAGCTCTAACTTTAACGATGTCCGGCTTAGTCCAGCCAGTTTCATGACGCACCAAAACCAAACCGGCCCGACTACCCGCATGAGACCTCCCTAATCGGGCCCGGGACGCGCGTTATTCATACGCTGGCGCGGTCCTGCCGATGTAGAAAGTGCAGGCCAATCCATGCCTCTGAGCCAGTTAGTGAAAAGCTCTGACGAGGAGTTGAAGGCTGAACTGCAGCTGATCCTCAATGCCATTGTCGAGGGCCTTTGCGGGTTAGATGTGGAAGGGAATGTGACCTTCTGCAATGACACCCTACTGAAGATGACGGGCTATCGCGCTGATGAAATAATCGGAAGCAACTTCCACGAATTGCTTCACCACAGCCGGCCAAACGGAACGAAGTATCCGGCAGAGGATTGCGCTTTTCAGGGCAATCAACGCCCATCAGTCCATTCATGTGGTGGATGACTTTCATTGGAAGAAGAATGGTAGCTGCTTTCCCAGCGAATGTTGGGTGCATCCCCTTAGCCAAACATTGAACCGAACCGCATTTGTCATTACTTTCCACTATGAAGAACTGACGGCGGTATTGCGTTTGGAATCCCTCTCGCTGGCCCAAATCGAACGCATCGTGTCAAAGGATGTTGGAATGGCGGCCAAGATTCTGCAGCTGGCGAATTCCGCCTTCATTGGCACGCGCGGACGCGTATCAAGCCTGCTGCAGGCAGTGAGTTTAATTGGCACGGAGAGCGTGCGTACTCTGGTGTTATCGGTCCACGTTTTCTCGCAGTGCGATGGTAGTTCCAAGGTCGCCGCCTACTTGCCGGCACTTTGGGATCACAGCGTGGCGGCAGCATCACTTGCGCAGGGTATCGCCACTTCCGAAAGTTGCACCAAGGCGATGGTGGAAGAGAGTTTTACGGCAGGGCTGCTGCACGATATCGGGAAGGTGATTTTTCTCTCTGAGATGCTCGACAAGTATCGTCACATTGTTGGAACAAGCCGGGGTTCAATCTCGGAGCTGGAACTGGAACAGCTGGGTTGCACGCATGCGCAGGTGGGCGCGTACCTGATGAGCATCTGGGCCTTCCGGTTCCTCTGGTGCACGCTGTCGCCTTCCACGACTTATTGCAGTTCGAATCCAATGGTCAGGCTGCGGTGAGCCAGGGGAAAGATAATGTTGGCCTTGGCCAGTTGCGTGGGCGAATCCGACAGCGAAAGGCGGGTAGACGGGTCCACCGTCTTCTGCAGGGTGTAACTCAGTCGGCCTTCAAGGCCCGAAGGTATCTTCCCGCCTAACTCCAACTCCAGGCCCCGGTTGTGCGCGCTCTGGGAGTTCTCATAGACAATGAAAGCGGTTTTGGGATCGACTTCCTGGGTGATAAGATCGGTGAATTGACTGCCAAAACCCGAGGCGGAGATACGAAAATCACCGCCTACGTCTTGCTCCCAGATAAATTCCTCGGTGCGTATTTTTTCCGTCTGCAGATAGGGGTTGGGCTCGATGCTGACATGATCGCTGTAGTAAAGCTCGTAATCGTTCGGTGCCCGAAAGGCCTGACCATAGATAAGCTTGAGGGTGGTTCGTCTCCGAGGGCTGTAGATCAGTGCAACCCGCGGGTTGGTTGTTCCTCCAAAGGGCTGATACTGATCGTGCCGCAATCCCGCATTGAGAATCAGGACTCGTCTAATGGTGAATTCGTCTTCAACGAAAGCCGCCCATTCCTGCGTACTTTGCCGATCGTCGAGCACGGGTTGGAAGGGGTTTACGTTATAGTTGGTCTGGTCCTGGCGCAAGTTATCGCGGAACTCCACGCCAACAGTCGCCTTGTGCTTTTGCCACAGGGTCTTGGTAATTCTGGCATTTGTTCCAAGAACGTCCCCACGCGAAGCGTCTTCGTTGAGAACATCCGTCTGCAGACCGGCGACTGGCGAATAGACATAGACTCCGTGGTAAATGGCGCGGTCAAAATAGACGTCAGCGGCAAATTCCGCATCCTGGAAAATCGGACGGCTATAGCCCAGCTTGAGATATCCGCTTGAATCAATGGTCTGGCTGCGGTTGTCATTGAAGACTTGCCCAAAGGACGCGGTGGGTATGCCCTTCACGCGCGTCCCTCCCACCCCCCTCCAGAGTAAAGTGGCGAAAATGGAGGTAGCCGTAGAAGCTTCTGGAGCGGTCGCGATCTGCGTTTTGGGCGATGCCGTAGTTGGTCGCGGGGCTGTCAAATGCGGGGAAAAAGAGACGAGCGGCGCCGGCGCTGTCGTAGACCGTCCCAGAAAACAGTGCATCCACGCCATGATAGGTTCCACCCAGGGTGGAGCGTCCCCGGTAAGCACCGAAACCGCCAGCATCGCCGGAGAATTCAAGCCCAGCGCCGGTCTGGGCGCTCTTTGTAATCACATTGATGACGGCAACAAAGGCGCTGGTGCCATAAAGAGAGGAACTGGGCCCGCGAACGATCTCTATGCGCTCGATCAAGTCGAACAGAACCCGTGACCTTGATGTCGCCAACTGGGCGGATCGCTCCTCAGAGGGCCTAGTCGAATCCCCAGCAGAAGCCATCCGCCTGGATGCGCTCCTTCGTCCCCCTTGTTCCTTGCAGTATGGTTGATCTTCGCGGTTTGCAACGACAGTTTTTTGATTTTTTATGGTTCAAGGTTAAGGTAAATCGGATTTTTCATAGACAGCGCGACAGGTGACATCCTCTCCGGTCATCGACCCGGCCCGCTTCTGCCACCCCGGCCAGCCATGGCTTCCAGCTAATTAAGAAGGCCTGAGTGGCCGATAGAGAGTTGTCGAGCTTAAACAAGAGTTCACAAAAATCCAGCGTGCCGCAGAGGGCAAACGCTCTGGCTGCGGAAGCCGGCGAGCGAACGTGTTCCGATGAGGATCAGTTTTCAATTTGGAAAGGGACAGGATCGATGAGCGAGAGTGAAATTGTTAAGGATTTTCTCGTCGAGAGCTATGAAAATCTCGACCGGCTGGACCGGGAGCTCGTGGGCCTGGAGAAAAACCCGAAGGACACAGACGCGCTAGCCGGGGTATTTCGCACGATCCATACCATCAAGGGCACGTGTGGATTTCTCGGCTTCGCCAAACTGGAAAAAGTCGCCCACGTCGGGGAGAGTCTTCTGACGTTGTTGCGGGATGGGGAACTGACGCTCAATCCCGATCGGACCACGGCGCTGCTCGGCATGGTAGACGCTGTACGCCAGATGCTCCAAGAGATTGAATCCACGGGACAGGATGGCGAGAACGATTATCCCGAGTTACGGGAAATGCTGACGGGGCTGCAGACGCCAGTGCCAGGAGATGCGGTATTGGCTCCGGCTGCCGACACGGAACCTGCGCCCGCTCCCGTCGAATCCAAAGCGGAAGCTGAGAAGGATGCGCCCGCGTCCCCTGCAAAAAAGAAAATCGATTCCCTGCCAGCCGAGGGGGACGCGCCGGCAGAGGTTCCGAAAGGCGCTGACTCCCGCAAAAAAACTGACGACACAACTCGAAAGCCTGCCCGCGGAAAACTCGGCGGCGTGATGGTCGATCGCGGCTTCGTCCAGGCGGGGGACATCGCCCTAGCTCTGCAAGAGCAGGAAAAAGGCGACCGCCGGCGGCTGGGCGAAATTCTAGTTGCGCTGGGTTTAGCCAAACACGAAGACGTAGCCGCAGCGCAACAGATCCTCGATGCCAAAGTCCGCGACACCGCACCCGAAACCATTCGCGTCGGAGTAAATCTTCTCGACAAGCTGATGACCCTGGTGGGGGAACTGGTGTTGGCCCGGAACCAGCTCTTGCAAATCTCGAACACGGTGGAAGACGCCGGCCTGCAGGCGGTTTCCCAGCGCATGAACCTGATCGCCACCGAGTTGCAGGAAGAAGTGATGAAGACCCGCATGCAGCCCATTGGAAACATCTGGGCCCAGTTTCCGCGCACCGTGCGGGATGTCGCGCTGGGATGCGGCAAGGAAGTCGAAATCGAGATGCAGGGCAAGGAGACTGAACTCGACAAGACCATCATCGAAGCCATCAAGGACCCGCTTACTCACCTGGTGCGCAACTCCGTCGACCACGGCATTGAACTTCCGGAGCGGCGCGTCCAAGCTGGAAAGACGCGAACCGGACGGCTGACTCTGCGCGCCTTTCATGAGGGGGGGCAGGTCAACATCGAAATCAGCGACGATGGCGGGGGACTCAGCGGGGAACGGATCCGCCAGAAAGCTATCGAGCGCGGAGTGGTTACCGCCGAACAAGCGGCCCGCATGAGCGAACGGGAGATTTTCAATCTCATTTTTCTTCCCGGATTTTCCACCGCGGAAAAAGTAACCAATGTCTCCGGCCGCGGTGTGGGCATGGACGTGGTCAAGACGAACGTGGAGAAGATCGGAGGTCTGGTGGACCTCCAGTCCACGCTGGGCAAAGGGACCACGGTGCGCGTCAAGATTCC
>PKVZ01000025.1:0-1142 GCA_003131635.1 Acidobacteriaceae bacterium | reverse complement strand
CGCCTGCGCGGACGATTGTTGCCACTGGTCTATCTCAACCTCGAGCTACAGCTGACAAAAGGTCTTATTCCCGGAGACAGCGACAATGCCGTCAACATCGTTGTTTTGCAGGCCGACGACCGGCAGTTCGGGCTGGTGGTCGATGAGATCAATGACACCGAAGAGATCGTGGTGAAGCCGCTGCGCAAGCAACTGAAGACCGTGAAGACTTTCGCCGGTTCGAGCATCATGGGCGACGGGAAGGTAGCGCTGATCCTCGATGTGCTCGGCTTGGCGCAGCGCGCCAACGTGGTAAGCGAAGCACGGGACCACGCGGTGAGCGAGAAGATTGCCCAGTCGGCGGGAGCGGCCAGCGACAAACAGACTTTCCTTCTCTTCGCCGGACTGGGCGACTCCCGCATGGCGATCCCGCTCGATACTCTGGCGCGGCTGGAGGAGTTTCCCGTCTCCCAGGTGGAAATGTCGGGTAACGAGTGGGTCACGCAGTATCGCGGCCAGATCCTGCCGTTAGTTCGATTGGCGGTGGTGCTGGAAGAGCGCCGCCACCGGCTGCGTTCTCTGCAAGCGCCGCCCACGGCGGATTCCGGTCCTCTCCAAGTTTTGGTGATGCATCACGATGGCATCTCGTTCGGCCTGGTGGTGGAACGAATTCTCGATATTGTCGAAGCTCGCGCCGATGTGAAATCGAAAGCGACGCGGCCGGCGGTTCTTTATACGGTGGTGATCGGCGAGCGAGTGACGGAGTTGCTCGACATTCCGGCCATCCTGCAAATCGCCGGGGTAAGCGCCGATCATTCAGAAGCGACTACGAAAGCGGCGGGGGTAGCGAATTAAGCCATGGCACACACCTCACAATTTTGCACTTTCTATCTCGACAAGCTGCTGTTTGGCGTGGAACTGAAGACCGTCCAGGAAGTGATTCGGTCGCTCCAGGTCACCCAGGTTCCGCTGGCGCCTCAGGTGGTCAGCGGACTGATCAATCTGCGCGGGCAGATCGTGACGGCGGTCGACTTGCGGCGGCGGCTGGAGATGGAGCCGCGCCCGGCGGACGTGCCCGCCATGAATGTCGTGGTCCGCTCCGATGACGGCGCGGTCAGCCTGCTGGTGGATGAAATCGGCGACGTGGTCGAAGTCGACGACTC
>PKVZ01000166.1 GCA_003131635.1 Acidobacteriaceae bacterium | reverse complement strand
GCGTCTTCAACGCCGATTAAAGCGCAGTCGAATGGACAGGGGCAGTACGAATTCAAGGGCCTGAACCCGGGACAATACACCTTGAACGTAATCGCTCAGGGTTTCGCGGTCTACGAAAACGATAACGTGGTAATCGCGAACCAGCCTCTGCTCCTCAATGTCGCCATGGCCATTGAAGTTGAGCAGCAGAAGATTCAGGTTTCCGATACGGCGCCCACCGTCGATGTGAACCCATCGAATAACGCGGGCGCCATCACCATCACGGGCAAAGAACTGGAGGCCTTGCCTGACGATCCTGACGAGTTGCTCACCGATCTGCAAGCCCTTGCTGGACCCTCGGCTGGGCCTAATGGCGGGCAGCTCTATATCGATGGCTTCACGGCCGGCCAACTTCCTCCCAAAGAATCGATTCGTGAAATTCGCGTCAACCAGAATCCTTTCTCCGCCGAGTTCGATAAGATCGGCTACGGGCGCATCGAAGTCTTCACCAAGCCGGGCAGCGATAAATTCCACGGCCAGTTCACGGTGAATGGAAACGATTCCGCTTTCAATTCGCCCAATCCGTTCGGAGGCGCCAACCAGCCGGGTTACGATTCCACTATGTTCACCGGCAACATCGGCGGACCGATCAACAAGAAGGCTTCGTTTTTCTTCGATTTCCAACGGCGGAACATCAACAATCTTTCCGCCGTTAATGCCCTCACCCTCGATCCAACCACTTTGACTGAGACGCCGATCATCGAGGCCGTGCCTTTTCCCCAGCATCGAACCAACCTTACGCCCCGCATCGATTATCAGCTCGGCAAGAACAACACGCTAACCGCCCGCTACCAGTACTTCCGCGACACTGAAGATAACGAGGGAGTCGGCCAATTCACTCTGCCTTCGCAGGGCTACAACTCCGACTCCACCGAGCACACCCTGCAAATCAGCGACACACAAGTCTTCGGAGCGAAGATCGTGAATGAAACCCGCTTCCAATATTTGCGCGAACTCGACAATCAGTTCGCTCTGAACACCCAGCCCACGGTCAATGTACTCGGGTCTTTCGACGGGGGAGGCAACAACCAGGGGAACATTCTCAATCACGAGGACCATTACGAGGTACAGAACTACACTTCCATCATCCACGGTAATCACACGGTCAAGTTTGGAGCGCGGCTGCGAGGCATACGAGAGGCCAACAGTTCGACTTCCGGCTTCAACGGGGAATTTACCTTCTCTTCGCTACTCCCCACGTCGCAAGAGACCAGCTGCGTACCGACGCCGGAGCAAGCGCCATGCCCAATCTCCTACGCGACCGCGATTCAGAATACCGGAAGCCTTGCCACGCCTATCGCAACACAACTTACTTACACGGTAGGCAGCCCGCCTCTGGTGGTGGGCAATTTCGACGTCGGCCTCTATTACCAGGATGATTGGAAGGTGCGCTCCAACATTACTCTCAGTTACGGCCTGCGCTTTGAAACTCAGACCGGCATTTCCGATCACGACGACTGGGCGCCGCGTTTGGGTTTTGCCTGGGGAGTGGGCGGCCGAAGCGCCCCGCCAAAAGTTGTTCTGCGCGGCGGCTTCGGAATTTTCTATGACCGCTTTCAGGAGGCTCAAATCCTTCAAGCGGAGCGTTTGAACGGCATCACGCAAGAACAGTTTGTCATCAACAATCCCGTGTGCCCGTCCCTTACAGATTTGACCGCCTGCACTGGCTCGGTCGTACCCGCTACCCCGACGATCTACCAGATCAGTTCGCATCTGCATGCACCCTACACATTGCAATCCGCTATTAGCGTAGAGCGGCAGCTCACCAAAGTGTCAACCCTGAATGTGACGTATATAAATTCACGCGGCTTTGACCAGTTGCTGACTATCAACGCCGCCGCGCCTTATCCCGGAACTCCCTGCAGTCCTACATGCGCTCCGCTCACGGAGAATCTATACCGTTACGTTTCCGAGGCGGTCTTTCGGCAGAATCAGTTGACTGTCAACACCAACTGGCGGGTCGGATCGAAGGTTCAGCTCTTCGGCTACTACATACTTAACTACGCCGACAGCGATACCTCTGGTGTTTCCAGCTTTCCTTCGAACTCTTACAACATCAGTGCCGACTACGGTCGTTCTTCCTTCGACTTTCGTAATCGGTTCTTCCTGGGCGGTTCGGTCGGTCTTCCTTACAACTTCCGCTTGAGCCCGTTCGTCGTTGCCAGCTCCGGTGCTCCTTTTAATATCACCACCACGAACGATCTGAACAACGACTCGATCTTTAACGACCGTCCCGGGCTGATCTCGATCGCGACGTGTCCCACCGTTGTGGCGCCGACAGCCCCATCAACCGTATACTGCACGCCGCTGGGAACCTTCGACTCGGTGCCGAAGGCGGGCGAAAGAATCGTTCCCACCAACTACGCAACCGCTTCAGCGCACGCTACAGTGAATTTGCGTCTTACCCGGACGTTCGGCTTCGGTCCGAAGGTTAGTCGCACGCCTGGCAATCCAAGCGGGGGCGGACCGGGAGGCGGGGGTGGTGGGGGCGGACGCGGCGGTGGGGGCGGCGGTCCGCGCGGTCCTCTGTTCGGCGGCGGCCCGGGCGGTATGTCCACTGGCGGTTCTGACCGACGCTATAGCGTCACTTTCGGCGCTTACGGACGCAATATTTTCAATAGGGTCAACTTCGGCAATCCAAGCGGCATTCTGGGGTCACGATTTTTTGACACCCCAAACTCGCTCGCGTCTGGCGGGCCCTACTCGAATGGTGCGGCAAATCGACGCATCGATTTGGTGGCGACCTTCAACTTCTGATTCGACGGGGGTAATTCGATACTGGAAATTTCCCGGAACGGTATGGCAGGGTAACGACTTCACATCCGTCTACACGAGATTGCGCCGTTCTTGTTATCCTGAAAGAGCGGCTGCGTATGCCATCAGGCTCGCAGAATAATTTCATTTGTCATTGATTCCCACCACAAGGCGTCAGTTTCTTTACCGGGCCGGTGCCGCGGGTGCGCTGGCGATTGCCGCCGACTCATTCCTGCTGGAACCAAATCGCCCTCGCATCGTGTACCAGAATTTCTCGTTGTCTCGCTGGCCCGAACGGCTTAACGGTTTCACCATCGCTCTCCTGAGCGACTTTCACTACGACCCTTATTGTTCGGTGCACCCGTTGCATGCGACGGGTCCGCTGGTCAACCGTCTCCATCCCGACCTGATCGTGCTGACTGGGGATTTTGTTTCCGTGCCGCTGTTCGGAGACGAGGCAAAAGCGGCATTGGCCGCCGAACCATGCGCTAACATCCTTCGCCAGATGACCGCTCCGCACGGCTTGTGGGCAATCATGGGGAACCATGATTTCAATACCGACCCGGTGTACGTAACCCACGCACTCCGATCCGTCGGCATCCAGGTACTGGAAGACCAGTCGACCGCGATTGAGCGCGATGGCGCTCGCTTCTGGCTCGCCGGCGTGAATGACGTGCTCAGCCGAACGGCTGACCTTACAGAAACTTTGCGCGGCGTTCCCGCTGGCGAAGCCGTTGTCCTGCTGGCGCACGAACCCGATTTTGCGGATGAGGCGTCGAAATTCCCAATAGACTTGCAACTCTCCGGGCACTCGCACGGAGGCCAGGTCAGGATCCCGTTGCTTCCGCCGCTCTACTTGCCGGCAATGGGGAAAAAATATGTAATGGGGACCTACCAGGTTGGTCCGCTCCCGCTTTACACCAATGCCGGCATCGGCACGGTCGGAGTTCCGGTGCGATTGAATTGCCCCCCCGAGATAACGCTGATAACGCTGAAGTCCTCTCTCGCGCTTACCGGGAAATGATAAGAGACCGAGCCCGCCGCACAAAAGACATGGTTCCATACTGTTGCCTTATTGCCTGGCCGAGATGTGCAAATGCCTTCACAAGGGAAACTCTAACCGGCTTGCGGAGTTCGTAAATAATTGATAAAAAACCGCTTACGGAACGCGTAAGGTGGCATTAGAGTTGCCGATAGATACCCTATAGGGGACACAACCCGCCCTGCTCGAGGGTTACAACATGCTTCGTCGTCTCTGGCCATTGTTTTTAGCTTTCGTGATTCCAGTTGCCGCTTCTGTGCAGCCTGGGTCTCCACGTTTTCGTCAGGCAGTCTTATCGGAGCGCGAACACCGACTCTGGAAGACTCCCGTCCGCGCCTCGCAGTTCAGCGACGTGCCGCATGTTAGCGCGCGGTCGCGCTGTGAAAATACCCAGCCTCCCGAGGCTCTTACCACGCCCGATCCGCTGATGGTTCCGGCGGCTGCTGGAGTCAAGGTAAAGGTGAGCTTCATCATCGGCGCCGACGGACGGGTGCACAGTCCGCTCATTCTGGAAAGCGCGGGTCTCGCGGGTGACCGCAACGTCTTGCAAACCGTACGGGCGTGGCGCTACCGTCCGGCGACCTGCAACGGCGTGCCTACGGAAGCGGAAGGTAAGATCGAGTTTTCCCGACGCTAGTAAGCACTCGCTTGGTCTAGAATGAATCATCGCCCGCCCCCAAAAGAGCGCGGTCTGAATCGTGGATAGAGACAAGAAACCCGGCAAACCGTCTGGCGCGATTCCGGCGCAGGATTCCGAAGACGCAACGCCCAGCGTGGGCCCCTACAATCCGGCGCTAGGTGAAATCTATCAGCGCTTGTATCCGGAGATGCGGCGGCCCAAGCCGAATCAGGAAGCGATTGCCGCAGCCCTGCAGGCCATGCAGCGCCTCACCATGAAGATGGATTCCGAAACCGCTGTGGAGGAAACGACGCCGCAAGCCAACCTCGGCTCGTCTACGGCTTGCCCTTCCTGCGGGCATCACAACCGCGAAGGAAATAAGTTCTGTGGCATGTGCGGACTTCCCGTAGAAGCCGCGTCCGGGGAGTTGTCCGCTGCCGAATCGTCAAGTCGCGATGTGCCAGGTCGCAAGCTGCCAAGTCGCGAGGTACCCGGTTTCGATTTGCAAGCTCGCGAATCGCAGGCCCTCGAAGACCCAGCCCGCGAAGACCAGGTCTTCGAAGACGATGAGCCGCGGATTCGAATGCCGCACGCCGAGCGGGAAGCCGAGCGGGAAGTCCATCCTCCGGTTGGTGCTCCCGCGGGCGCGCACCACTATCATCATCATTACCACCATCACTATTTTCAGAATGGAGTTGAAGGCACGGTTGCAGTGCCGCGGGCGAATGCGCCCGAGAGCGCGCGCGAAGCGGACCGTCTACGCATCGCTGCCGCTGCCAAAGGCGAGCCCATGAGCCGCAGCGAAGCTGCTGTGCGGCGTCTGACGCAGGAATGGGTTTTGGCGTGCAATACGCGACAACTCGATGAACTGCTCGACCTCTACGCGCCCGATGCGCTGGTGCTGCGATCGAACCTTCCGCTGCTGCGGGGCGCTGCGGCCGTGCGCGAGTTCTTCTTCTCCGCCATCGAATCCGGTCTGGGAGAAGTTGCGGTTGAACCGATTCGGGTGGAAGTGCTTGGCGACCTGGCTCATGAAGTGGGACGCTACAGCGCGCTGGTTCCCGGAACCGCGGGCAAGCGCCGCGAGGAGCGGGGCAAATATCTGTGGGTCTTCGCCAAGCAGAGCAGCGGAGATTGGAAGCTGGTCTCGGAGTGCTGGTCGAGCGACCTTACGCTATCGGGCGCGGAGTCGGATGTGCCCAAGCCTGCGATTTCGTCAGCGAAGACGCAGCCGCGAAGAGGGTCTTAGGCCGCAGGTGTTAGGTCTTAGGCTCAAGACCTATCACCTATCATCGAAGGCTAACCCACACCAAGCTTTCCCGACTCCTCGCGCAACTGTTCCAGTGTTTCCATTTGTATCGTCTTCATGCCGAGCTTTGCGGCGCACTCGAGGTTCAGGGCGCGGTCGTCAATGAAACAGCATTGTTCGGGATTGATCTGCGTGGTCTCGAGAGCGAGACGGTAAATGCCGCTCTCGGGCTTGCGCAATCCGACGAAGCAGGAGCTCACAAACAGGCGAAAGATTTCCCGCAAGCCGAATTTTTCGATGCGGTGAAGGTTCAGTTCGCGCGACTCGTTGTTGATAGTTCCCATGAAATATTTGCCGGAATTGGCGAGGCTGCGCGCGAAGGCGAGAACGTCCGTCTTCGGCTGCGAAAGAGAGAACATGTAATCCCGAAACTCTCCGCGAGTGAAGGAACGATCGCGATAAAAAACGGTACGATCCAAATATTCGTCGAGCGAGATCTTGCCGCGCTCGAATGACGAAACGACCATTTCGTGCCGCGCGTGAAATTCTTTTTCGTCGAGACGAAAGTGTTCGAGCGCCGCAGCGCGTTCCGTGTGATCCCAGGCGTTGGTGAGGAGAACTCCTCCAACATCCCAAAAGATGGCGTGAATCTCCGGCACTGTGATCTCCTCTCTCCTCTTGTCATTCCGAGCCGTTTTTTGGCGAGGACTCTGCTTTCGATGTCTTGAGTGTAGATCAATTTGTGGCAACTTGATTAAGGATGAAACCTGCGCGCTCTGCGCCATTTCAAAACCATTGATCGGATCAGTTTCAGCGCCTATAGACGGTGGTGTCGGGATGGTAGTTTCGCCAGTCGAACCAATAGTCTTTCAGTGCGGGAATGCGTGCCAGACATTTTCCCTGTGCGGGGCCGGAGGTGGCGCAGCCTTGGAAGTTCCATTGGCTGGCCGTGGTGGTGTCGAGCAGGGACCAATCTTTTTTCCCGGCTGGCGTGTCGCTCTTTGAATCATCCTGCAGAAAGAATTCGGTTTCGCGGCCATCGATGCGGCTGAGGAAGACGCGGAATGATTTTCCGTCGGGACCTAGGACGAGCAGCAGAGGCGTGCCGCTGACGCGATCGAGAATGGGGGACTGCTTGGCGAAAGTTTCCCAGGGATAGGCGCGTGCGGTGCCATTGATGGTGAGTCCGACGACGACGTCGCGCGACTTCAATTCAGTCCCGGGAAAACTGATGACGACGGGGAGCTTGGCGACATCCGGCTCCCAGTTGCTGTCATATTCTTTTGTATATTTCGCGACGGGCGCGAGCACCTGGCCGGCGGGAGATTCGCTTCTCCACTCCCCGAAAGTGAGTTCGTCGCTGAGCACGAGTTCCAGCGCTGCGCCCCGCAGCGGGCCATAGATGGCCTTGCCGGTGATTTGTTGCCACCAGGTTCCAGTTTCCTTGTCGCGCATGAGGAAGTTCTGGTTGTTGATGCCGGCAACATAAAAATGCAGCTCGCGTCCGTTGATGGTTCGTGTCCACACCAGACCGGTGTGACACAGCGTTCAATAAGTCACCGCGATGGGCACGCCGCCGACGACGTCATTGAGCACATGATGGTAGGCCATCTGACTGATGGGATAGGCGCGGGCGTCGGTGCCGAGGCGCACGGCCATGATCATTTCTTTCGCGTCAAGCTTGCTGTCAGATTGCGCCAGGAATTGCGGGCCCGCGATGGGATGGAACATCCATTCGAAGTAGTTGAGGCGAGCCATGACGGCGGAGAAAGTGACGACGAGCAGCGTGAGTACGAGAATGGACCTGCGCCAGCGGCCGGCAGTTTCCCACAATGCCAAGGCGAAGGCGAAGCAAGCGAGTGCTGCAATAAGTGTACCTAGAGGAGCGCGCTGGCGCAGGGCCATGGCGATCAAGAGTGCGCGCGGCGCTTGATAATGAAATGGACGAATGATAAACGCCGGAATAAAGAACAGGGCGATGGCGGTGAGGGCGCAGAGAGAGAACGCCGTCGAGATCCACCGTGAGGTCCTCTGTTGTCTCTGGGGCGTGGACGGAAGAGATGTGTTCATAGTTAAGGTTAAGGTCAAGGCTAGCAGGCTCGAACGATTTTAGTCCGTCACTGTAAGGGAAAGAGGCTGGCGGAGGGAATAGTACAAAAAAATAAAAACCCCGATCCGCGGAGCAGGACCGGGGTTCTCGGTGATGCGTGTTGTTGTGAGTTATTGTGGAGTGAAGTTTTGGTGGAAGCTTAAGCTCACTACGTCCTGGAAACTGGGGGTTCCGGGAGGCAGGTTCGCCGGGTTCTCGAACAACGTGTCGAAGAAATAGTTACGTTGCGGCGCGCCGTACACGGACGTGCAGCACTTGAAGTTGCCGGTCGCATACTGCGAGTAATACATGCTGATCATCGATCCGGCATAGTTGACGACTGCACCGTTTCCATTGTCGGAGCGGTCCTCAAGATAGCGGAGGAAGTTGTGCATACCTCCGTCCGTACCAAAGTCCACTTCGGTGGACCACCCAGGATTCGGGAACGGAATGCTCTTTCCCGCGATGATCGCCATCCGGTAGTAGCTAGTGTTTCCATATCGACCTATGGTGCAGTTACCGGTTTTAACTGCGCAGCCGGGGTACTCGAAGCTCTCGTAGTCTGTCCAGCCAGTGTTGGTCGACGGACTCGTGTTGTTCGCCGGTGGGTTCGACAGTAGCGTAACCGCATCGGCCATGATGGATGCCGCCGAGTGCGGAGTCGTGAGTGTGTTTTCGCTCGGCCAGAACGGATCGGCGGTGCCGGTGTTGTAGTCGCCCCAGACGTACACGGGCTCTTCCGAGGCGACGGTGAAGCCGTTACCGTTGGCCGACAAGCTTCCGCCTGTTGGCGGAACGAAACTGTTGCCGGAGCTATCCATACCGCCATCGACCAGGCGCAGCACATGGCGCGGTCCGGCCACCATGTTCCACTCTGCTGTGGTGGTGCCGTTTGCGGCCCATAACGCGCCGTACGACTCGCATTGCACCTGGTTGGCCGTGACCGTCCCGTAAATGTAATAAGGCAAGGCCATGTTCGTCGTGTTTGTGATGCCGAAGCCGGCGCCCAGGTTCGTCTCTCCCCACTTATCGACCTTGCCGCCGTTCACCGCCGCGCCCTTTACGGCCGTATCTTCCGGCGAATAACCAACGGGGACGGTGGGGGGATTGTATGCGTAATAGGTGATCGGCTCAAGGTTTCCGTCGGGCACACCGACGGCGGAGCCGCTGTTGACGACGTCGTTCAAGCCGGACATGCCTGAGAGGCCGGGGGGATAAAACGGCGTCAACGGATATTTGTCCGGCAACATGCCGCGGCGATCGGAGAAATACAGAATGTAGCCGTTGTACGTCGAGGCGTTGACCAACTTGCCGCTGCCGCTCGAATATGGGGTCGATGCCTGCAGCCACAGCCACAGGTTGCCCACGTCGAGTTCAACAGCGTTCATGATTCCGACCGGACTGCACATCGCGTTAGCAGCTCCAGCTCCGCCGGGATCTCCCGAAGGCCGGGCATCGCGCGGTTCGCCTTCGCGTGAGTCATAGAAGTTGATGGGCAGCCAGTTGTTGGCTGTTCCCAATCCTCCCATCGCACTGCCTGTGCCCACGGTTTGTTGCAGCTGTTGCAGAATCAGGATGGCCGGACTGACGCCATTCTGACACTGAGCCGCGGGGTAGTTAGGATAGTTCTTGCACAGCGGAGCCGTGGCGGTGGAACTGTTGTAGGGGTGCGTCGGTGGATTATTGTAGGTGCGGCCAAAACCGTAGCCCAGCCATTGCGTCGTAATGCCGACCCATGAAGTGGGGCTAGTCCCGCAATTAGCGGCGGTTGTCGGGCAATATTCCACGCGTAGCCATGCTCCCGAGCAGAAGGGGTCGGGGCTGGAACTTGTGACCTGGCCAAACAGCGGCCACGACGCTAGCGTAATGCTGCATCCCGTGGGCGCCTGCGGTGCCCAGTCGTTCGTGCCGGTATGCTGCAGGGCGGTGGCGAAGTACATATTGCCGACCGCGGGGACACCACCCGGCACTGTCTGCTTAGTGGTGACATAGCCGGCGGTGCCGAGATCTCTGAACGGCATTCCGATCTGAATGTCCTGCGTCGCGCTGTCGGAACGGGTTTCACCGGGATACAGTTCGGCCTCGGTATCGGCCAACAGGATGCGGATCGAAGCTTCGTTGTAAAGCCGCGCGGCTGACAGCTGCGCGGTGTCGCCGGGTGTAGGCTTGCGAATGATGTCGATCGCACCCACCGCCGAGCTGTTCACGAAGGGCAACTGCAACTTGGTGGCGCCGGTGGCTCCGTTCTCGACGAATCCTTTAAATGTTCCCTGGGAAATTCCGGGCCAAGTCGTCGTGTTTGCCGTGCCGGTCGGAGGGAAACCGCCTGCCCAGCTTCCCGTGGTGAGAGCAAGGCAGTTCGAGCCTGCTCCTGGCCCAGAGGCCGGAGCCGCAGGACAACCGCCCGAGGCATTCGGAATGTAAACGTTGCCGTTATAAGAGCCGGCGCCGGGGCCGGCGGCGGTGCCATTCTCCAGTTGCGAGATGATGACCTGTCCTACCGCGGTAATTTTGTCGGTAAAGGTCAAGGGACCGCCGTTGGCAGCCAGGAACAGATTGCCATTGGCATGAACGCGGCCACCGAAGTTGAATGGCGGTCCGGCGAAATAGTCGCAATCACCGTCGCAGAATACACCGAACTCGAAAGCGGGCAGCAGGGCAACTTCCACCGTGCGAGTCAGGTTAACGGAAGCGCCTGTGGGTGTAATCGCGGCGTTGGTCGTGGACTCAAACGCCGAGGAAGCGCGAGTAGCCGTCACTTGCAGGGTGAAGGGGATGAGAGTTGCCACCATTCCTTGATTCTGGCCAGCTCCGACGATGTCCCACGAACCGCAGGGTTGCGGAGGATTGGGACAGGCCGTGCCGTTGGTTTGGGTGGCTGGCCAGGTGATGGACTCGACATAGTTCATGCTGGTGATGTTCGAGCCGGCAACGTTGGTCGGCCAATTGGCGGGAGCGGCGAGAGCCGTAATGGACGCGGCGGTGGGCGTCTGAGAGGTTTGATACAAGACGGAAAGTTGGGCCGTCAGATTTTCGACGCCGGCCTCCGCGCCGTAGTAGGCTTCATTGCCTTCCAGGTCGTTGCTTCCCATGCGCTGTTCATTGGTCACCAGATACAAAAGGCCGACGGCCAGCGCCGACATTACCAACGTCAACAGAAGCGCGGCGATGAGCGTGAAGCCCCGCGAATCTCGTCTATGCTTGCTCATTTTCTCTCCCTCGAACCTCGGACTCGACCCTTTAAGAAAGCGACTCATTGGCAAACCTTACTTTGGCTGCTGTAGGAGTTGCAGAAACTCATGTTGCCAGTGCTGACGGAACTCGCCAGATACATGCTCTGAAATCTGTTTCCACTTGACACCAAGCTTTGCCCCATCACCCACATGTTGACCTTCTGAATGAGGGCGGGGGAATCGCCGGCTGCGATCGGGTTGGATTGATTCGCATTCATCAGCCCGGCTGTGGAACTGATTACGTCATAGCTGAATTGAAGGTTGATGATGTTGTCGGCTACCGGAACCGCAGTGAGCCCGTTAACCTGGCGCATGAGGCGCGGAGTTTGGATTGTGCCGCCGGCAGGGGGCACTTGCAGAAAGTAAGTGACAGCGTTGAGGCGGCAGACGGTGACCGTGTTGCCTCCGCCAAGAGCGGGTCCTAAGTTGTTAATCATGTTGGCCAGGCTATTGGCGACGGCCGTGCCTTGGTTGAAATTCAGAGCATCCGCGCTCGCAAAATCGATTTGAGCATTGCTTGGGATACCGGTGATTTCGGCCACGACGGCGGCGGTTTGAGCGGCGCTGGTTCCCCCGGCTCCAACGCCAGTCCCTGGAGTGCTGACGAGGAAGAACAGCAAGTCGCCTACGTTAAGGCCGCCGGGCGCGAGAATGTTCTCCGGCAGGGCCGCGTTGGGGGTGGCCACCAGTGCCACTGCGGCATCGGTTGTGGAGGGAAAAGTGAATACGAAGTTGGTCAGCGGAAAATTGTAGTCGCAGTAAATGGAAGTGATGCTGTCGTTCACCGCCGCGGGAGCGCTGGGGATGACCGCGCCGCTCTGCACGCCGTTGCCGAAGCCGGGAAGGATGCCGTACATGTAGTTTCCGGTCGGATAAGTGTCGGCGGGAACGTAACAGGTTCCAGCTTGGTTGCAAGCGACTTTGGTGGGCGTTCCGACGGGCAATTGCAGGCCGCCGGAGGGCAGACCCGCGCCCGCCATACTGATGTCCTTCGTCATTAACTCGATGCCGGCGCGCATATTTTGCTGCACCTCGGCGCGCTGCGTAATGGTGAAGGTCGCGTTCATCCCTTGGCGGAACATGCTGGTCATGGCGACGATGACGATCAGGCCGAGCGTGCTGGCGATCATCAATTCCAGAAGGGTGAAGCCGCGTTGCGAGTTGGTGATGCGCATCTTCATGGTTTTCATCGGATTAGTGGTAGCTGGAGACCAGTCCGTTCACGGTGTAGGCGTAGGGGGTGCCTTGCTGGCCGGGTTTAGTGTAGGAAACGGTGACGCTTACGGCGATGAGATTGGTATTGACTGCGCCGCTCGGCAGAAACGTCGGAGCGAAAGTGATGGTACGGGTGAAATTGCTCAGGCTGTAGGTGACGTCATCGGGAGTGCCCAGAATACCGTCGGGGCCGGGCAGCACCAGGCACTCCACTCCGCCCGGGCAAGCGATGCCGGTGTCGGGAGCAGTACAGGGCACATCGTCCGCCGTGCCGACGATGCCATCGGGTCCGGCGCAGAGCAGTGGCTGGGCTCCGCTCAGGAAGATTCCGCCGTTGGCGAGGTTGTTGATGGCCGCGAAGGGCTCTTGCTGGCTGTTGCGGGCAGTGTAGATGCTTTCCATGGCATCGAGCGCCTTGTGGCGCGCGATGAGATTCTCCTGCGCGGATTCGGTGGCGCGGATCGTGGTGGCGAAAGTCGCCATCAGCGCGAGCAGGCCGATGGTCATAACGACGACAGCGGCCAGGAGTTCGATCAGCGTGAAACCGCCTTCCGTAGAATGTCTGCCGACGAATTGTTTTTTCTGCATCATTGTTGCACCCAAATCCAAGCGCCCGCCTGTTGAGTCATTCGCCATCCCCGGACTCTGCCGGTCGTTCCCCAAACCGTGACAGCCCGCGAATTGAATACACTATCGTTAAGTCGGGTGACATAGACGATGCCGTTGCTATAGTTGCCCAAGTTGTCCCGCGCGGAGCCGTCGGGCATGAAGACGACGTAATTCAGGGGCACGCAAGCCGTGGACTCGAAATCGATGGCATTGAGGCCGCAGCCGAATCCATCGGGCGTGCCGGCGGGGAATCCAGCCTGCACCGCAAAACTTATATCCTGAGGTATCGAGTAGGTGATCACCTGCTGCAGCGGCTGCGCTATTCCACCTACCAAAGGCGGCTGGTACTGGATCTGGATGGTGCCCGCCGGAAACCCTATCGGATTGAAGTTGACGTAATATTCGTGGCTCTGGGTGATGGCCAGATTTCTGGTATTGCGCAAGACCATTAACGTGGTGGCATAGGCCGAGTCGACATGGCTCTGATTCAGCATGGGACGCAAGCCGATGAAGGTGACGGCGGCCAGGATGAGAGCAATGCTGAGTGTGATCATCAGTTCCAGCAGAGAGAAGCCGCTTGTTTTAGTCGATGCCATAAGTTCTTGCCTTGGGGGGATCCGGTTGCCTAATGCGCTGGATAACTTCTAAATCCCCACTATTTCTCCGCTAAGCTCAAAAGCGTTGGTGCACGCGGGCAACAGTGGCAGCGCGCACTCGTTGGGGTGCGGGCATTCTTCATCGTAGGGAGGGAGGGAGGAAGCGTCAAAGCACTACGGTGCAACGTGGGAGTATTGGTCTTTTGTAATCAGTGTGGTGACTGATGTCACCCGATTGAGAGTAGAGCGGTTAATAGAATTTCACCATACGTTCGGAGTGCAAGTAATGACTCCGGTAACTTGTGGGATGAACCGTGGTGATCCTACGATGGCATACGGGTATGACTCTCTCATCACTCCTGGTTTGCGCGGACGATGCTTCGGTGCAGGTGCTGAAGCGCGTCCTGGAAGAACTCGACGTTCAAGTGGAGTTGTGTGCGGATGTGGCGCGCGCGGCCGTCCGGCTGGCACAAGAGCGCTTTGACCTGATCATTCTCGATTGCGAAAAGCAAGGGGACGTGACGTCCTTATTGCATGAGGCCCGCACTTCCCGTTTAAACGATACGTCGCTGGCGGTGGTGGTCGTGGGCGGGCAAGAGAACATCCGCGAGATATTTTCTCTGGGAGTGAACTTCGTGCTGTACAAGCCCGTGTCTTATGACCGCGCGTTAAGCAGCTTTCGCGCGGCGCAGAATTTGCTCTACCGCGATAAGCGCCACAAGGCGCGAGCCGTGGTGCATACGCATGCGACCGTTGACTACGCCGGCGGAGAACAAGCCAAAGCCACGCTTGTCGATTTGGCGGAAGATGGCATGGCGGTGAATTTTGGAAAAAGGCTGCCGCCGACCTGCAAAGTTTATTTTCAATTTCAATTGCCCGGACAAACGGCGAACGTGCGGCTCTCCGGCCAGGTGGTGTGGCAGGATTGGAACGGGCGCGCCGGGATTCACTTTGTGGATGTGCCGCAGACTTCGCGGCGGGTTCTGCAGGAGTGGTTGAAGATGAATCTGGCGGACGCTTCGAGGCAGCGGTTGGCTTCGAAAGAAGTGAAGGTCGAGCATTCGATTCGTCCCGATGAGGATGGAGTGCTCTCTATCGCCGCTGGGAAGAAACAAGATTTGAAAACCAATAACGGCGAAGCTGCGGCCCGGCTGCGCGGCGGTCTCGGCAACCGTCGCGGGGAAACCCGCTATGCGTGCCGTCTGGGGGCCGAGGTCTATCAAAAAGGAAGCTCGGTGCGGAATTACTGCCATCTCAGCGATCTGAGTCCCGGTGGATGTTATCTGGAAATGCCATTGGCTTTCGAGGCGGGGGTGACAGTCGAGATTGTGGTGCGCACCTACGAGATAAAGTTGCGTTTGATCGGTCAAGTGAAGACCTCGCATCCCAGCTACGGGATGGGAGTGCTGTTCCATCTGAACACCAAGGATGAACGGCATGGCGTGCAGACGCTGATTGATTTCGTGGCGGCCACGGCGCAGAGCAGCGAGTAGTTGCCGGTACCCGGTTTCCAGCTGCCAGTTCTTCGTGTCGCCGTCTGATCTCTTGCTGTGAATTCCTCCCCAGAATAATTTCTCCGACGCTGCGCGGATCGGGATGGACTGGCGTGGGCGCCCACTGAATTTGGGGTATACCCTACCTACCCCCACCCCCGAGCCCCTATTGGAATCATCGGGTTAGCAAGAAATTCCTTGTAAATCTGAAGGTCTAAAGGACTTAGACATCAAAATCCGTGAAACAAAGGAGTTAAGGACGCGACCATGTTAGTGCGCGACATTACAATACGATGGTCCCGACCATCACTGCCTCGACCATGATTGCGCGAGTTCAATGGTGGGCGCAAGGTTGGATGTCACAGGGTAAGTAT
>PKVZ01000244.1:4450-5078 GCA_003131635.1 Acidobacteriaceae bacterium | reverse complement strand
GAGTATCATCTAAGCTTGAGTGAGTTACACTCAAGGAGAGCCAATGAGCCAACAGCCGCTTTCCGAGCCGATTGCTAAGACCCGGGAAACAAATGATGTACGGGCGTTGCCCGTGCTTCCGGTGCGGGATACCGTTCTTTTTCCGCACGCCGTCCTGCCCCTTACCGTGGGGCGGGAAAGTTCCGTCCANNCCCAGCGATCTTTATACGGTCGGTACTTCCGCAGTCGTTCATAAAGTTGTCAAGATGCCCAACCAGAGCCTGTTTGTGTTTGCCGAAGGCCTGGAGCGGGTGCGTTTATCCGAGTTCACGCAGTTGGCGCCCTTTATGCGCGCCCGCGTGTCGACGATTCCGGAAGCGGCTTCGCCCGAGAGCTCGGAGATCGAAGCGCTGCAGCGCAATGTGCTGACGTTGTTCCAGCAGATCGTCGCCGGTTCGCCCACGCTTTCCGACGAACTTTCCACCGTGGCCTTGAACATTGACGAACCGGGCCGACTGGTGGATTTCATCGCGTCATCTTTGCCTTCGCTATCGACCCCGGACAAGCAGGACACGCTGGAAACTCTGGACATTCGCGTGCGCCTGGAGAAGATCAACCAGCATCTTGCCAAGGAACTCGAAGTGCAGCA
>PKVZ01000244.1:0-4342 GCA_003131635.1 Acidobacteriaceae bacterium | reverse complement strand
ACGCGCAATTACGTGGAGTGGCTGGCCGTGCTGCCCTGGGCTAAAACTTCCGGGGTGGAAATCGAGATTCCGAAGGCCAAGGAAATTTTGGACACGGATCACTACGACCTGGAAAAAGTTAAGGATCGCATTCTGGATTATCTTTCGGTTCGCCGGTTGAAGCCGAACATGAAAGGTCCGATCTTGTGCTTTGTCGGTCCTCCGGGCGTGGGGAAGACTTCGCTGGGCAAATCGATAGCGCGCGCGTTGGGGCGCAAGTTTGTGCGGCTGTCGCTGGGCGGCGTGCACGACGAGGCGGAAATTCGCGGCCATCGGCGCACTTACATCGGAGCATTGCCGGGGCAAATCATCCAGGGCATTCGCCGTGCGGAGACGAAAGATCCGGTTTTCATGCTGGACGAAATCGATAAAGTTGGGCGCGACTTCCGCGGCGATCCGGCTTCGGCGTTGCTCGAAGCGCTCGATCCGGAGCAGAATTCGAGCTTTCGCGACAACTATCTCGATGTGACGTTCGATTTGTCGAAGGTGCTTTTCATCACGACCGCGAACATGCTCGATCCCATCGCGGAGCCGTTGCGCGATCGTATGGAGATCATCGAACTGCAGGGCTATAGCGAGGAAGAGAAGCTGCACATTGCGGTGCGTTACCTGGTGCCGCGGCAAGTGGACGAGAATGGCATTACGGCGGAGCAGATCGAATTTCCCGAGGACGCATTGCGTTATGTGATTCGGCACTACACGCGCGAGGCGGGGGTGCGCAGCCTGGAGCGGACCATCGGAACCATCTGCCGCAAGCAGGCGCGGCGGCTGGCCGAGGGCAAAACTGAAAAGCTGGTGGTGACGCAGGAGATCATTCAGGAATTTCTTGGCGGCATCAAGATCCGCACGGAAGGCGAGATCGAAGAACGCACGGAGCGTCCGGGAGTGGCCGTGGGTTTGGCCTGGACGCCATCGGGCGGGGACGTGCTGTTCGTGGAAGCGAATGCGATGAAGGGCAAAGGTGGATTCACCATGACCGGGCAGATTGGCCAGGTGATGCAGGAATCGATGCAAGCGGCGCTTACGTGGGTGCGTTCGAACGCGGCGCAGTTGGGCATTGCGGAAAACTTTTTCGCCGACCATGACATTCACATGCACGTGCCGGCGGGAGCGATTCCGAAGGATGGGCCGTCGGCGGGCGTGACCATGGCAACAACGCTGGTGTCGTTGTTGACGGGGCATCGTATTCGTCCGCTGCTGGCGATGACGGGCGAGATCACGCTCAGCGGCAACGTGTTGCCGGTGGGCGGCATTAAAGAAAAAGTGCTGGCGGCCAAGCGCGCGGGCGTGACCCACGTGATTCTGCCGGCGGAAAATAAAATGAACGTCGAGGAAGATCTGACGAAAGAGCAAATCGAGAATCTCACGGTTCATTACGTGAAGACGATTGATGAGGCGCTGCGGGTCTCGCTGCCGGCGGTTGCGGAGTCGACGGCTGCGAAGATGTTGTCGACTACGCCCGCAGCGGCTCACGATAAGGCGTTCGCACAGGCGTAAAGGCAGTTTCTAGTTTCCGGTTGCCAGTCCTTGGGGGCTGGCAATTTTTTGGGTTTTTGTCTTAATGTTCCGGCTGGAACATTTAAGGAACTTTTCGGTGGAGAACCGCAGACAGGTTATCTTTTTTGACACGCCTTTAACTCTTGTATAGCTGGCAGATTAGCGAGAAATGCCGATATGTCGGCAGCAGGTGTGGTCAAATGGCCGCGGTGAGCGCCTGAAGGTGTTTCGGCTCAAGTGATGTTTGCGGCATGTCTGAAAGACATGCCCTGATACGAACCTGAACTGCTTCTACCAATCTAGGGTTGCCTCGGTACGAAAATTCTCGCTTTCGAAATCCCTCGAGCCATGGCGGACTGCCTCGCGTTAAACTGGGAAACGGTTCCTATGCGCGTGCGCGTTCTATATTTCGGGATGTTGAAAGATCTTGCGGGGAAGTCCGGCGACACGCTGGAACTGCCGGAAGGGGCTACGATTGGCGATGTGCTGGCGCGGCTGGAGTTGCAGAGTCCGGCGCTGAAGAAGGCTGTGGGTTCACTTGCGGTCGCGGTGAATCAGCAATATGCGGGGGCCGATACAAAATTGAAGTCTGGCGACGAGGTGGCGCTGCTGCCGCCGGTGAGCGGCGGGTCGGGAGAATCCGCGGAGCGCGACGCTTCTTCCGGATTGCCGGCGGGACCCTTCAACTCCGCTCAGGGCAAGCGCCAGCGCTACGCTTCGATAATCCGCGATCGGATTGACACGGCGCTGGTGCTGGCCAATATAAAGCGTGGCGAGGATGGGGCGGCGGTTGTTTTCGAGGGCGTGGTGCGCAACCAGACGCGAGGCCGCAAGACGCTCTACCTCGGCTACGAAGCCTACGAAGAGATGGCGCTGCAGCAGATGGAAGGCTTAGCCGAGCAGGCGCTAAAACAATTCCAGGTGCGCGACGTTGCTTTGGTCCATCGATTGGGACGGCTGGAGATTGGCGAGACCAGCGTGCTCATCGTGGTTGCGTCCGCGCACCGGGCGGCGGCGTTCGATGCGTGCCGATGGTTGATCGATACACTGAAGCGCACGGTTCCCATCTGGAAGAAAGAGTATTTTGAGGATGGCGCGGTGTGGGCCGATGGGGAACCGTTCCCCGCCGAAATTCCGGGGGTAAATTACCGCGGCTAAATTCCGAGGCCTTGGGCAGCCCGGCAGGGGACGGCGCATCTAAGTGAACGGGCTGAGCCTGCCGGATGGCTTGTTTTGCCCGGCTGGACCGAAGGCGGCTGTTCCCAGGTATATTTCTTTTATCGAATGAGAAAATCTGCAACCCTGATTCTTTTGTTGCTGGCTTCCGCCGCGGCGCTGGGGCAACAGTCTGCTCCGCCGAATCAATCGACGAACGACTCCACCCCGACGCTCAAAGTTGACGTGAAGCTGGTGAACGTCTACGTGACCGTCACCAATGCGCAAGGCGGGCCGGTGGCGGGACTTAAGAAGGAAGATTTCACGGTGCAGGAAGATGGGCGGGAGCAGACGATTGCGGTGTTCGATAGGGAATCGGCGGTGCCGCTTTCGATCGCACTGGCCATCGATACCAGCTTGAGCACGCGGCACGATCTGCCGCTGGAGCAGGCCTCGGCTAAACGCTTCGCGCGGGCGATTATGCGGCCGGTGGATGCGTTATCGGTGTTCGGGTTCAGTGAAACGGTGTTGCAGTCGACTTCATACACGTCCGAGTTGAAGCGCATTGACGATGGCATCGACCATATTCGGCTGGGCGCGGCCACGGCGATGTTCGATGCCATCTATCTGGCCTCGCGCTCGCTGGGCCGCCGCCAGGGAAGGAAAGTTCTGGTGCTGATTACGGACGGGGGCGATACGGTCAGCAAAATGGATTACAAGGATGCGGTGCGGGCGGCGGAGGAGGCCGAGAGCATTGTCTACAGCATCATCGTGGTGCCCATTGAAAATAGCGCCGGACGCGAAACCGGGGGCGAGCACGCCTTGATCCAGATCTCGGAAGATACCGGCGGCAAGTACTACTATGCCACCTCCATGTCGCAACTGGACGACGCCTTTCGCCAGATCAGCGACGAACTCCGGACGCAGTACCTGCTGGCCTACTATCCGTCGCAGCGCCTGTCGAACTCCCAGTTCCGGCGCATCGAAGTCGGGGTTTCGGGTGGGCCGGAGGCCGCCAGCTACCGGGTGCGGCACCGTGCCGGCTACTACACTTTCAAGTCTGACTTCTGAGGGTGGTATGGTCGTGCGGCGAGGTTCGGCAGATCGTTGCTGAGTTAGGGGCATGGCTGCGTTGGGGTCAAAACACAACAGCGTGGCCATCGCTGTTGACTTATGAAGCAACCGAGAGAGATTTCTTTTTACAGATCGAATATATGTTTTTTAGGATTTATGGCGCACTCAGAGGGCGATCGTTCCTCCGGTTTTCGGCTTGAATCGTTACAAACTAATGAAAAATATAGGGATCTTTGTCTGTTCCCAGATTGGCCCTAGGTGGCTGGAAAATTGCTTTAGGGCATTGGGAATCATCTTCTTCAGTTTGAGTTTGGGGGACTGCTGCGAGTGGCGTGATTTTCTGCGGCGAAGTTGGGATCGCGTCCTGTCGGTCCCCTGATTGAAGGATTACAAACCCTTATACCGCTTCTGGAGGACGAGACTCCGCGAGCATGCTGGCAAAAATTCCGATGAGAACGGTTCCGAAAGGTAGGTCTAAGATGTTGAAATTTAACTCCTCCCGCACTGGTGCGCGATTTATGGTGCTGGCTTTGGTCGCCCTCTCCGCACTATTTCTTTCGTCTGTAGCTTTCGCCCA
>PKVZ01000168.1:25114-26816 GCA_003131635.1 Acidobacteriaceae bacterium | reverse complement strand
CGTAGGAAGAGGCGCGTCCGCCCAGATAAGGGCGGCGCTCGAACAGAGTGACGCGAAAGCCGGAGTCGGCGAGAGCGCAGGCGGCGGCGAGTCCGGCGAGGCCGCCGCCGGCGATGGCTACGGTGGGTTGGGAGGGGGTCGGGGTCATGCGGGGGTTGGGTGAGGAATGTTTGGGCGATTGTGGGGCATTTATATTTTACGGAAGTATGGAGATAACGCAACCCCTTGGGAACGCAGGGGCGATCTGGCAAGAAGCACCTTCGTGCTCTTTAGATCGACCCTGATGGCAGCCATCGTGCCTATATGTTCCGTGGCAACTTTCGTCTCTTAATGAGATTCTAACCGTCCGGAGGGGGGTGCGCAGGAATTTTCATGGTTGACTTCGTCGGGCTGGACTGCAAAAATCCTCTGTTCCCTCAGGTAATCCCATTCCAGCAGCGTAGAGAAGGTCAACCACCATGCCAACGAATGCACGATCTAAGAAAACAGCGGCGCTTAAGGTCAGCGTGTCAGCGGAACAGCCGACATTGGCACAAGACGTTCAACTTACGAATCCGTTGGGCGTTCAGTCCGTCTATGCCAACGACTTCGGAATCGGATTTACCCTCACCGATGTACGGCTCATCTTCAACGAACTTGGCGCTGAGGTTGTGGACGGAAAGCCAAGCAAGATTCTCAGGGCGAATGTCGTGGTTCCTTTGGTGGCGGCCGAAATGTTTGCGCACGCCCTGCTCAAGACACTCGAAGTTCACAAGAAGAATTTGCAGGCCATGCAGACTGCCCAGCCCGCCGCACATGCCTAAACCTTCTCGCAATGTGCTGTTCAAGGTGACCTGTCCGATCGGGAATACCGTCGAATTGTGGGAGAAAACGTGGGAAGGTCACTCAAAGCCACGGCACGCTGAACAGGATCACATTGGTGATCTGAAAAAAGTACAAGCTACCATCGAAGACCCAGATCAGATGCGGCTCAGTACCCATCCAGTCGTCGGTAGCGATAGCTGTTTATATGAGCGGACTGTGGCCGGAACTAATGCGCTGATGCGAATTGCTGTCATATACGATTCTCCAGGATTCCAAGTAGGGGGACTGCAGGGCCACGTTACGGGAATTTACATGCCAGAGCCGGGTTCAGGAGGATATGTTGGGGAAATATTCTGGCTGGCAGAACGAATGAAGGGCAAGAAACAATGACCTTCTTCTACGATGACTCTGCGGACGTGATGTATATCTATCTTGCGGATGAAGCAGGTCCATGCCTATACGTGGAATCGTCTGGAGCAATTTTACGTATAGAGCGAGAAACGGAGAAGCTGGTTAGTGTAACAATCCCTGCCTTCCATAGGATATTAGAGCGCGGTACCCTTGTCCTGCCCGAAGTTGCCACAGCCGTATTGCCGCACGGCTTCCTTGAATCTATTCTTCACAAACACTAATTTTATACTTGACACAACCTTGCGCCAAGTATTGTGGTGGGGAGTGCGGTGGGGAGTTCAGGCGTCCCTACGGGACGCGGTTCGCGCGTTTTGCTTTTACCCGGCGCTGAACGCGCCGGGCTATTATCGGACGCCCCTCCGGGGCGCAGCCTTGCTGCTTCCGGCACGGTTGATCTAGTGCCTTTTCGCGGGCGTCAGGTGATGCGTTGCAGGAAACCTTTGGAGAGGATGCGAAGTTTTTCGGTGACGGTTAGGGTGATCTTGTC
>PKVZ01000168.1:24842-25017 GCA_003131635.1 Acidobacteriaceae bacterium | reverse complement strand
CGAGCAAGTCGGCGGCGGAGAGATCGAACTTCATCAGATCCTCTTCGGGGAGATAGACGCGGCCCATGGCGGCATCTTCTTTGACGTCGCGAATGATGTTGGTGAGCTGGAAGGCGAGTCCGCATTGCTCGGCGAGGGGCTCGGCGGCGGGGTCGCGATATCCGAAGATGTGAAT
>PKVZ01000168.1:0-24802 GCA_003131635.1 Acidobacteriaceae bacterium | reverse complement strand
AGTTCGTCGAGCAGGCCGGCGGGGATGGTGTAGCGGCGCTGGGCGTCGTTGAGGGCGAGGAGAATGGGATCGTCACTGGGCTGGCCTTGCTGGGCGCGGTGCAAGGCATCGAGCCAGGTATCGAGCTTCTGGCGGCGCTCTTCGAAGATGAGGCCGGGATCGTCGGCAATGTCATCGCAACGGCGCATGAAGGCGTAGACGGCGCAGAGAGCCTGGCGCTTGCGCTTGGGAAGAACAAGAAATGCGTAGTAGAAATTTTTGGCGTTGGCGCGGGTGATGCCGCGGCAAACGGAATAGGCCATGTGGAGCTGGGCGGGAGCGGGACTCCACGGGATGAGGACGGGCTGGGCTCCGGCGCTCATAATCCGCCCCACAATTTTCCGGTTGCGGCGCGGGCTGCGAGCGCGAGTTTGCGGGGTTTCGAGATTACGGGGCGACGACCGAGGACGGCGAAGTGCTGGCGCTCGATGGCATTGAGAATTTCCTCGCCGCCGCGGCTGAAGAGTTCGAGATCGACGGCCAATTGCGAATCTACTTTTTTTACGAGCGGCCAGCCGCGGCGAAACCATGCGCGGGCGCGATTCACTTCAAACTTCATCATCTCGCAAAAGGTATCCGTGTTGAGGTTTTGGGCGAGGTCTCTTTCGGTCACTCCGAATTGACGCAGGTCTTCGAGAGGCAGATAGATTCTGCCTTTGGCGTAGTCGACGGTAACGTCCTGCCAGAAGTTCGCGAGTTGCAGGGCGGTGCAGGTGTAATCGGAAAGCTGCTGGCGCTCGGGGTCGTGATAACCACAGAGGTAGAGAACGAGATGGCCTACGGGATTGGCGGAATAGCGGCAGTAGACGAGGACATCCTCAAAGGTTTCGAAACGGGTGACGGTTTGGTCCTGGCGGAAGGCGATGAGGAGATCGGAGAATTCGTGTTGGGGAATGTTGAAGGTTCTGACGGTTTCCGCGAGGGCAACGAAGACCGGATGGCGGGGATTGCCCTGATAGCAGGCGTCGAGTTCGGCCTGCCACTGGTCGAACAAGGCGAGGGATGCGGCAGGGTCGCCGACTTCATCGCCCAGATCGTCGGAGATGCGGCAGTAGGCGTAGACGTTCAGGAAATCCTGGCGCAGTTTTTTGGGCAGGAACCAGGTGGCGACGGAGAAGTTTTCGTAGTGAGAGCGGGCGAGCTGGCTGCAGTATTCTCGCGCTTCCGCGAGCGATGGCGCGAGATCGGGGATGGCGTAGGAGGCGGGCAGGCGGCTCCAGCCGTTTACGGTGGAGCGCGCAATTGCGGAAGAATCGGTGGTGGTTGCAGGAATCATTTAAATAAGGTTCTAGAGCCTACCTCAGCGGCTTAAGCCGACGATATAATAGCGCCGTCTATCGCAGCGGTGAACCGCTGCGCCACCCAAACGCAGATGCCATCAGCCCACTTGCAGTTCATATTTCTGGCGGCGCGACTCACGTCGTTCCTATTCGTAAGACCGAGCGACTGCACTTGAGAACTCCTTGCAACGCCAGAATACCGTACAGCAGCAAGGGATCCTTCGACTCCGCAAGGCGCTCACTTCGTGAGCGTCTTGCTCCGCTCAGGATGACAGTCCCGACACCATCAGTGGCCGGGGATGATGGCTGTTTTGATGTCGCCTCCGCGGTTCAGCATGTGGCGCAGGACTTTTTGCAAACTGGAGAGCGGAGCTTCGCCGGTGATGTAGTCGGTGGGGCGGATTTTTTTCGCGGCGATCAGGCCAAAGGCACGGCGCACAGTTTCCGGGGTGTGATGGAACGTGGCCTTGAGCGTGATCTCGGAGTAGTGCAGGCGGTTGGTATCAAGTTGCACTTTGGATCCGCTGGCGCATCCGCCGAAAAAGTTAACGGTGCCGCCTTTGCGAACCATTTCGACGGTCCACTCCCAGGCTTCGGGGCGGCCTACGGCTTCGATGACTACATCACAGCCGCGCTTTTGCGGGGTGAGCGCGCGTACGGCTTCGATAACGTTTTGGACCTTGGTGGTCTGAACGATTTCGTGGGCGCCCATGTGCTTGGCGGCAGTAACTTGCTCGTCACGTTTGACTACGGAAATGACGTTGCAGCCGATGGCGCGAGCTACCTGGACGAACATAAGTCCGATGGGACCGCCGCCGATGATGGTGACGGTGTCGCCGATTTCGACGCCGGTTTCGTGCAGGCCGCGGAGCACGCAGGCCAGGGGCTCGGTCATGGCCGCGTCTTCGAAACTGACGTTGGGCGGGATGATGAGCATGTTGGCTTCTACGATGCGGCGGGGTACGCGGATGTACTCGGCGTAGGCTCCGTTATTGAAGAGCAGGTCTTCGCAGAGATTTTCCTGGTGCTTGGAGCAGTAGAAGCACATCTGGCAGGGGGCGGAGTTGAGGGCGACAACCTTCATGCCCTTCTTGAAGCTGAGGACGCCTTCGCCGACTTCTTCGACGACGCCGGCCAATTCGTGGCCGAAGAGCGCGGGGGGAACGATCATACGGGCGTGGTAGCCGCGCTGGTAAACCTTGAGATCAGTACCGCAGGTGAGAGCGACCTGAACTTTGACGAGGACCTCCCCCTTTTCGACGCGAGGGATTGGTACACGTTCAATCTTGAGATCTTCTTTGCCGTACAAAACGGCGGCGGTCATTTTTCCGTTCACTGATTGCTTCCTTGCCTCAGGGGCTAAACGCCAATTCGTTGAGGCGCTGTGTGGCGCGGCCTGATCCGCGCTCCTGCAAAAGTTACCGCTTGCGGCGCGGCTAAAATCGCGCCCTCCAAAAACCAACCGCTTTCTGTGCCTAGAGCTACTTGTTCAAACCCGACGGCTCGAAAATATACTCTTTCTCACGCCCAGACCATCCCGGGCTGAATCACGATTTTCATCGACGCAGGCTGCGGATGGGCGGCGAGTTCCAAGGCTCGCGCACTCTCCTGCAGCGGGAACCGGTGGCTGATCAAGCGTTGCAAGTCCATATCCCGGTTCATGACAAACCGAACTGAATCATCCTGTAAATCTACCGACGCACTATAGGAGCCGATGAGGGCCTTTTCGTCCACACAAATCGCTGCGGGATCGACGACGACCTCGCCGCGCTGGGTTTGCGCAAACAATAATACGCGTCCGCCAGGTCGGGCCGCATCCATGGCGGGCTGGATCAAACTATTGCTGCCGACAGCTAAGATTACCGCGTCGGCACCCCGCCCATCAGTCTGCTGGCGTACATAGCTGACCGCATCCTGCTGGGAGGCGTCGATTGCAAGTTCGAATCCAAGGCTTTTAGATATTCTAAGCCTCTCGGGGTACAAATCGGAAGTAATAACGGTGGCCCCCGCCCTACGTGCCAGGACGCTCAGTATGATGCCGATGGGACCCTGGCCGATGGCCAGGACGGTTTCGCCCGGCTGCAGGCGCAGGGCCTGGATTCCCTTCATGCAGGTGTTGACGGGCTCGACAAAGCAGGCTTGCTCGAAGGAGACAAGGTCGGGGATTTTCACGGTTCCCTGGTCGACGATCCAATCCATGACGCGGACGTATTCGGCGAAACCGCCGCCGGAAGGCTCGAAACCGGCGGTGCACCCGACCTTTTTGTAGGTGAGGCACTGGGCGAAGGTCTGGTGGCGGCAGTAGTAGCACTGGCGGCAAGGGATATGGTGGAAGACTACGACGCGATCGCCGGGAGCGAAGCGGGAGACGCTGGCGCCTACGGCAGCGACGACGCCGGAAGTTTCATGGCCGAAAATGCGGGGAGCGGAATGGGAGCCGGTGGCGATTTTTTTCAGGTCCGTGCCGCAGACACCGCAGGTGTGAACGCGCAGCAATAACTCTCCGGCGGCGATTTGCGGGACGGGAACAGTTTCGAGGCGGACGTCGTTTACGCCGCGGTAGACGGCCGCCAGCATGGTGGCGGGGATGGAGGGCGTTTGGTCGTCTATGGCGAATTGTCCGGCGATGGCCATCGGTGTTACTTGGATTAAATTTTAGAAGAAGTCATTATTTTAGATGAAAATCGGGTTCGGTTCGCTTCAACAGCAGTGTATGCCAATGGGCCTTATTTCCGAGTGTCTTCGGCGGTTCTTGGGTCGGTGTTGGTTAAATCCACGGACACGGTCATCGACTCCAGGTACGGCGAATCCGGGGGGTTGAAGCGGTGTGCTTTCACCAGCAACACCAGGTAAAAACTCTCGACTTTAATGATTCGCTTGGTGGACAGGAGAACTCGCGCAGAGTTACTGGGATTGAGATAGCCGAGAACATCTCTGGGATCGATGCCGGGATCGTTGCCGGGATTGTTGCCTGGATCGAAAGTCGGCGTTGCGGTCGTGAGCAATACGTCGTCTAACGATCTGTGATTCAGGTCCGCCAACTTTACCTGCCAGGATGTGATGTCGCTACCGTGCTCGGGTCCAAGAGGAGTGATCGAGAGAGCATAGCATTCCACGCCATGGGAATCTTTGATGCGCTTGCGAAAAATTGGATCCTGAGGAGTCAGTTTGACTTCGAACTGGTCTTCGATTATGCGAGTTGGACCCTGATGGAAACTTTCCGCGAAGATGGGCGCGGGTGTGTATTGAGCGAAGAGGGGCGCTGAACACAGCACTAGCGGGATCAGTAATCGAAATTTCATTCGCGGCCTCCGGAGCGTAGAGAGTTGGCGGCGGCAGTTGGCGCCGCAGATGCCGTCGTGGCAATCACCGGTTTCGTCAGGTGACAACCAAGGCGTTCAAGATGCGCGCTTAGCGAATGCGCTGCTTTTCTGCTGTTCATGGCCAGCGTGGCGACGGGTTTCCACAGCCAGGGGCGCAAGGCGACGAACGCGGTAAAGCGTGCCGTGTTGAATTGGCCTTCCGAGCCGATGAAGCGGGCCATGCTGGGCATTTCAAAATGTAACTCATCCGAGATCACTTTGGTGACACCGAAGGTAATGCCACGAGCACGGGCGGCGGCGGCTACGGCGGCAGCTTCCATATCGACGGCGCAGGCTCCGTAGGCCTGGGCCAGATTGGCTTTCTGCGTGGCACCGGCGACTGCCATGAACGTTACAAGCGTGCCTTCACCGGCTTCCAGTTGCGTGCGGCTGCCATCGCGGGCGTCAATCAGTATGGCTGGCGAGAAAATATCGCCAACTCGCATTTCAGCGTGCAGGGCGCCGGCAAAGCCTACGGAGTATATGCGAGTGGGATGGTATAGCGCGATCAGGGCTTCAGCAGCGCGGCGGGCGGATTCGAGGCCGATGCCGCCACAGACGGCGACGATTTCTCTTTCTCCCTGCTCAAAAAAGGTAAACTTGCGGCCTGCGTATTCGCGCGGGATGGGGGTCCAGTGCTTGATCAGCGGGGCGATTTCGCGCTCGAGAGCGGCGACGATGGCGAGTTTGCAGGAAAGGTTCATTGCTTCGAGGGAAGGTCCCCTAGGCGGCTGAGGACGTTGCGGGGAAAGTCCAGGGGCGGGATCGAGCGTCCCTCAGCGGCTAAAGCCGACGTTGAAGACAGGCCGGTCATCGCAGCGGTGAACCGCTGCGCCACCCAAAAGCAATAGCACGATGCCGCCCAAAAGCCGGGGCAACTTTGAGTTTTTCCGCGTCCTCTGAAGCCACCATTCGTCGGAGCCGCCTGGGCGCCGCGGCTGAAGGCTCGCCCTTTCAAGGACTGGAGTTCGGGGCCGGAAATAGTATCGGCAGCCGCGGGGTCCTTCGCTGCGCTCAGGATGACAAGACCTCTTAGTTCACGCATAGGCGTTGGCTCGAAACCACTCTACGGCACGACGCAAGGCGTTTTCCGCGGGCACAGTCTTCCATCCTAATTCGCGGGCGGCTTTATCGGAGCTGGCCCACATTTTTTTCTTTCCCATGCGAACGGTTTCGACGGTGGCGCGAGGCTCGCGGCCGAGCCAGCGGCCGGAGACAGTCTGATCGACCAGGCCGGCGGCGTAGGCAACGAAGTACGGGAGCTTGATTTTGGGCGATGGCAAACCAGAGATGGCGGCGAGTTTATCCAGAATCTGTTTCAGCGTGAGGTTCTCGCCGCCCAGGATGTAGCGCTCGCCGCTTTTGCCTTTTTCGAGCGCGGCAACGTGCCCGAGGGCGCACTCGCGAACGTCGACCAGGTTCAATCCGGTTTCGACGTAGGCGGGGAATTTACCTTTCAGGAAGTCGACGACGATTCGGCCGGTGGGGGTGGGCTTGATGTCCTGCTCGCCGATGGGCGTGGTGGGATTCACGGTTACGACGCGCATGCCGTTGCGGCCGGCTTCCAGGGCGATTTGTTCGGCCATGAACTTGGAGCGCTTGTAGTGGCCGATCATGTCGGCGAGGGAGACGGGAGAATCTTCGTCAGCGGGACGGCCGTTGCCGGTGAAGCCCATGGTGGCGACGCTNNTCGGCGGCGACGTGGAAGACGACCTCGCAGCCGGACATGGCTTTTTCGAGCGAGGCGGGGTCGCGTAAATCTCCCACGGTGGTTTCGGCTTTCAGTCCTTCGAGATTTTTCAGGTTGCTGGTGGGGCGGACGAGTAGGCGGAGATCGGCGCCTTGCTCGGCTAGGACGCGAGCGACGTGGGAGCCGAGGAATCCGGTGGCGCCGGTGAGGAAAGTTAGCATTCAGCACTCAGCATTCAGCACCCGACAGCATGATCCAAAGGCGAGAGTGTCATAAGAATATAACTGGCTAAATGCTAATTGCCGAATGCTGAGTGCTAATCGCTGATTTTCTCCATCACCTTGGCGTACGTTGTGAGCGCCAGCAGCGGGAAATACTGGCGATAGAGGTGATATTTCAGATAGAACACGCGGGGGAAGCCGGTGCCGGTGAACAATTCCTCGTCCCAGGAGCCGTCTGGTTTTTGCGTTTTCAGCAGATAGGCGATACCGCGGGCTACGGAGTCGCTGCGCGTATCGCCCACCGCGAGCAATCCAAGAATGGCCCACGCGGTTTGCGAAGGCGTGCTCTCGCCAACACCGCGCAACGTGGGGTCGTCATAGGAACCCACGCTCTCGCCCCAGCCGCCGTCGGGGTTTTGCACCATACGCAGCCACTCGGCGGCTTGTTGGATACACGGCTCATGGTTGTCCATGCCGATGGCTTCGAGGCCGCGCAGCACCAGCGCAGTGCCGTAGACGTAGTTCACGCCCCAGCGGCCGAACCAACTGCCATCGGGCTCTTGTTCGTTGCGGATAAATTGAATGGCGCGTTTTACGGCGGGATGATTCTTATCGTAGCCGTACGTGGCCATCATCTCGAGAATGCGTCCGGTGATATCGACCGTGGCCGGATCGAGCATGGCGTTGTGATCGGCGAAGGGGATGTACTGGAAAACCATCTTGTCGTTATCTTTGTCGAACGAGGCCCAGCCGCCGTTCTTGCATTGCATGGAGAGGATCCAGTCGATGGCGCGCTGCACGGACTCGCGCTGATAGCGTCCGTTGGGATGCTCGACGCGGCTGAGGGCGAGGCAAACCATAGCGCTATCGTCGACGTCGGGATAGAACTCGTTATTGAACTCGAAGTACCATCCGCCGGGCTTGCCCTTTTTGTTTTTGACTTGCCAGTCGCCGGGGGTGCGGACTTGCTTTTGCAGGATCCAATCGGCGCATTTCACCATGCGGGGATCGTTGGCGGGCACTCCGGCTTCGCCGAGCGCGAAGGCGGCATAGGCGGTGTCCCACACCGGAGACATGCAGGGTTGCATGCGGAAGGTATCTTCTCCGTTTCCGTTTATCTTCCCGTTTATCCCCGGTTCTTCGATGCCGAGTTTTTCGAATTCGTCGAGGGCGCGGATGACTTGCGGATCGTCGAGAGAATACCCCTGGCAGCGGAGGGCGATGATAGCGTTCATCATGGAGGGATAAATTGCGCCCAGGCCGTCGCTCATCTCGAAGCGTTCGAGCATCCATTTCTCCGCGCTCATTAGCGCGATGGAGCGAAGCGGGCGAATGTGAACGCGCTCAAACCAGTGGGTGAGGCGATCGAGACAAAGGAAGAAATTGCGCCAGGAAACCAGTTTTTTGGACCAGTGCAGGTGCATGCGGGATTTCGTCATGCCGCCGACGAATAATTCTTCGACGCCCATTTCGCGCGGGATTTTCTTGAACGGCTTCTTGGCGTAGCAGATGGAAAGGGGGACGAGAATGGCGCGCGACCACGAGGAAATCTCGTAGATGTTGAACCAGAACCAGTTGGGAAAGAGAACGATCTCGGGCGGAATGGCGGGGACAGCGTCGTAGTCGTATTGTCCGAAGAAGCAGAGATAGATCTTGGTGAAGGTGTTGACTTCGGTGACGCCGCCGAGTTCGAGGATTTTTTTGCGGGCGCGCTGGAGGACGGGATGATCGGCGGAGTATCCGGCGAGCTTTAATCCGAAGTAGGCCTTGACGGAGGCGCTGATGTTCGAGGGGCCGGAGGCGTAGATACTCCATCCGCCATCTTGATTCTGATGCTGGATGATCCAGTTTGCGGCTCTGCGGAAACGTTCGGGGTCGCCGGTGCCGAGCAGGGTATGCAGGAGAATGTAATCGGACTCGAGGGTGGTGTCGGCTTCGAGTTCGCCGCACCAGTAGCCCTCTTCGTGCTGGGTGGAGAAAAGGAGTTTGCGGGCGGCGGCGATGGCGGCGGAGACGCGGGTGAACAGGCCGTCGATCTTGCCGAAACGAAGTTGTGGGGCGGAGGCTAAGTTGGCGTCAGGGGAGTTTATATCCATCAATTATGCGGCTCCGTTAATCCGCGGTAACCGTGGCCGGAGCGGCGGCGATGGCTTCGACAATCTCCGGCGGCAGACCGAAGCGGACGTTTTCCGGCATGACTTCGAGTTCCTGCACGTTGTCGAAACCCTTGGTAGCGAGAAAGGTCATGGTTTCTTCGACCAGACACTCCGGGGCGGAGGCTCCGGCGGTGAGGGCGATGGTCTTGACGTCGATTAACCATTGGGACTCGATATCGCGGTAGCTGTCGATGAGGTGAGCGTTGGTGCCAAGATTTCGCGCGACCTCGACCAGACGGTTTGAGTTTGAGCTGTTTTCCGAGCCGACGACTAGTAGCAGATCAGATTCCGAGGCGACTTGCTTGACCGCGACCTGGCGATTTTCGGTGGCATAGCAAATATCCTGCGCGGCGGGACCTTTGATGTTGGGGAACTTTTGCTTAAGGGCGGCGATGATGTCTTTGGTTTCATCGAGGCTGAGCGTGGTTTGGGTCAGGTAGGCGACGCGGTCGGGATCGGGAACGGAGAGCGACCTAACCTGCTCGGGATTGCCGACTACCTGGGTTACGAGCGGAGCCTCGCCGAGAGTACCGATGACTTCATCGTGGTCGTGGTGACCGATGAGGATGAGCGAATAACCTTCNNCGGACTTCGGGCGAAACGCCGTGGGCGCTGTAAATGACGCGTTCGCCGTTGGGGACTTCGTCCTCGCTATCGACGAAGATGGCGCCTTTGCCGCGGAGTTCGTCGACCACGAAGCTGTTGTGGACGATTTCCTTGCGGACGTAGATGGGCGGGCCGAAGGCCTCGAGGGCGATGCGGACGACGTCGATGGCGCGGACGACGCCGGCGCAGAAGCCGCGCGGCTTTAGTAGAAGTAAGGTCTTTCCCTGGGTGTTTGGCAACGTTTAAGCTCCCACTAGTGAGATCGTCCCCGGACTTTGTGCGATGCAAGAATTAAGAGCCTGAAGGATGTACGATCAGGATACATGGTTCTCATTCTGCGGATACTTATAAGTTACTGGAAAGGACCATTCTGGTCAACGTAACGTACAGAAAGGGCGGGGATTAGCAGTGAAGGGGGAGAATTCGAGGTCGACTGGATAAGCGTCGCGCTCGATTTACCACAGCCGGTTCACGCCGTAGCCGTCCAAGGCTCGGTCGTTGCTCACAATCGGTACGTTCTCGGCAAGAGCCTGGGCAATGAGCATGCGGTTGAAAGGATCTTGGTGTGGACCGGGAAGCAGGCCTGCGCGGATACCGTGTTCAGCGGTAACAGCCAGAATCTCAATCCGCTCCCGCGTCAAGTCTTCGACAAAATTCCGAATCAAGTCTGCCGCCGCCGGGAGCCTTCCGAGGCGAACTTTTGTGGCGATCTCCCAGGCAGAAACCGCGCTCACAAGCGAGGTATTGTCTCGGTTTTTGATCAGGGCGTGGGCAGGCTTAGAAAGATGCGGATCAGTTGTCATCCACCAGATCAGGGTGTGGGTATCAAGCAGGGCGCGCAAGGGCGCTTACTCCCAGCCTTCCAGCTCTTCCGGGGGCAGCGGCTCAAAAAAATCAGGTCCGATCTTGATCTTGCCCTTCCACGCACCGGGCTTACGGTCTCCGCGCTCGTCCGCGATGGCCACCAGCCGCACCACCGGCTGCTTACCTCGCGCGATGACAATTTCCTCGCCTCGGCAAGCTTTTTCGATTAGGCGAGAAAGTTGGGTTTTGGCTTTGTGGATGGTGATCGTTTCCATGTGCTCTCGGTTAGCTAAGCTATATTAGCTAATCCACGAGGAAGGCGTCAAGGCCCGCGTTGTGGCGGCAATGCCGGAGGGACGCCGGCGCTACGGTCGCGACGAGGTGCGTTTAGCCGTTGGCTTTAATCATTTGCTCGGCGTGTTTGCGGGAGGTGTCGGTGAGTTTGGCGCCGCTTAACATGCGGGCGACTTCTTCGGTGCGTTCTTCGCCGGAGACTAGACGGATGGTGGTTCGGGTGCGGCCGCTGCGCTCTTTTTTCTCGATGACATAATGATGGTCGGCGAAGGTGGCGATTTGCGGCAGGTGGGTGACGCAGAGGACCTGATTGGAGCGGGCGAGGGATTTTAATTTCTTGCCGACGGCTTCGGCGGCGCGTCCGCCGATGCCGGTATCGATTTCATCGAAGACCATGGTGCGCTGGGCTGGGGTGCGGGTGCTGGCTCTCGCGGACGAAGGCGTCCGCGGCTCCACGTTAGATTCTATGCTGACTTTCAGGGCGAGCATGACGCGGGAGAGTTCTCCGCCGGAGGCGATGTGCTCTAACTGGCGCAGGGGCTCGCCGGGATTGGTCGAGATCATGTAGACCACTTGATCGATGCCGGTGGGGGACCAGTTCCCTTCTGCTTCGCTGGTGGTTATCGCGATGCGGAAGGTCGACTTCATGGCGAGATCGTTGATCTCGGCTTCGACCAGTTTCTCAAGTTTGCAGGCTGCGTCGTGGCGGGCCTTGGAGAGAGCGCGTGCGGCTTGCAGATATACGGTAGCAGCTTTGGCCAAATCGGCACGCAGCTCGCGGAGGATTTCGTCTTTGTTTTCGATTTCGGAAAGTTTGCGGGCAACGCCGGCGCCGAAGGCGATTACTTCATCGAAAGTGGGACCGTATTTACGCTTCAGGCGATCGAGCGCGGCGAGGCGGTCTTCGACTTCCGCCAGGTGTTCCGGTGAGGCGTGGATTCCGCCGGCATAATCGCGCACGGTGGCGCCGACATCTTCCACGCTGATGCGGGCGGTTTCGAGGGCGGCGAGGGCTTCCTGAAATTTGGGTTCGTAGCGGGCGAGTTCCGCAATTTGTTTTTGCGCGGAGCGCAACGACGCGGAGGTGGATGCATCGCCTTCGTAGAGGAGATCGAAGGCCTGCAGGGCGGCGATGTAGATTTTTTCCGCGTTGGCGAGGACGCGCTTTTCGGTTTCGAGGCGCTCGTCTTCGCCGGATTGCAATTTCGCCTCTTCAATTTCATTCTTCTGAAACATCCAGAGATCGACTAAGCGCAGGCGGTCCTGCTCACCGTGCTCCAACTCTTCGATGCGAGTACGAATTTCGTGCCACGCGGCGTAGGCCGCGGCCGCCGGCTCAATCCGGCTGCCGGCAAATGCATCGAGCAATGCGAGACGCGCGGGAGCGTCGAACGACAGTATCGATTCATTTTGGGCGTGGATTGTGGCGAGATGGGGAGCAAGCTGGCGGAGGACGGCGACGGTGGCGGCTTGATTGTTGACGAAGACGCGGCCCTTGCCGGCGGCGGAAATCTCGCGGCGAACGATCAGAGAGCCGTCTTCGGATTCATCCAAACCGTTGTGCTCCAGAATTTTATCGATTGCGTTTTCAGAAACTCCTGCGCACTCAAATACCGCGGAGACGACCGCGCGGTCCGCGCCGGTGCGGATTATCTCGCTCGACGCTTTATCGCCCAGGAGCAGAGCCAGAGCATCGATCAGAATGGATTTGCCAGCGCCGGTTTCACCGGTGAGCAGGTTGAGGCCGGGGGCAAACTCCACCGCTGCGTTGTCAATGACGGCGTAGTTTTCCAAGCGCAGTTCGATAAGCACGTGGCGTCCTGGGTAGTGATGTTAGGTTTTGCGCAGCATAGCATGAAAGGCAGTTGCCGGCTGCCAGTTGTCGGTTGCCAGCTTGCGAACTCCTACGGAATTCTGTGCGGCGGTGGGGATGGGATCAGCATTGTACTCGCTAGACATGCGGGTCTGAGTTAAGCTTAAGAGTGGGATTGGGAGGGCATGTGCGTTGCGGACGATGTGGAAATGAAAATTCCGAGAGCCACCGCTTCTGCGGGATGTGCGGAGCGATTCTGGTGCCGAAGACGCAGGCTGCCGGCGCGGCGTTGCCGGTAGTAGCTACGACCGATAAGCGGACGGCACCAGCAGGCACGCGCGCCCCCGAGGACGCGCGCGCGCCGGTGCCCTCAGCGAGTCAAGTCCCCGTCGCCGCTCCGCCGGTTGTAGTTAGTAAGCCGATCGTTAGTCCGCAGATCGTTACTCAGCCGATCTCTGCTGCGCCGGTCGTCACGCCTCCAGCGGTGGCTCCGCGGGTTGACAGCAGTCCGGCAAGCAGTAGTCCGGGAGTCTCTAGTCCGGCAATTTATGGACCATCTTTTTTGGGATTGAATCAGCCGGCAGACGAGCGCAGTGGAGGCGGATTGCAAGGGGATTCCGGGAGCGGGCACGATGCGCATCGTTCGGGCAATCTGGATTATCTGCTGGACGATGAAGAACAACCGCGGCGGGGATGGGGCAAGCTGGCGATGGTGGTGATCGCTCTGGCTCTGATCGGCGGATTCGGTTACTTGCGATGGAAGCAGGGTGGGTTCAACTTTCTGAAGCCAGGGCCGGCGGCGCAGTCTGCGGCAGGATCTTCGCAGGGTACTCCGGATTCCGCGGGCACAGCTCCGACACCGGATGCGGCAACGCCTAATTCTGCTGCTCCGAATTCCTCGGCTTCGAATCCGGCGAACACAAATTCCGCGACCCCGGGTGATGCGGGGCAAAGCCCCGCCACGCCGGATGCAGGGGCTGGCAGTTCTCCTGCGGGAGCAGCGGCGGGCACCGCGCCGGGCGGGACGGAGAATGGCACGCAGCAGCCAACGCCAACGAGCAGCGGTGCTGCGCCGAGCACAACTTCGTCGAGCACTTCGTCGGGCACTATGGATAACCCTTCGCCGGCCAAGGCGCAGGAGAAAACCTCGGCGGATAAGTCGACAGAATCCGATACGGCAGAAGACGCTGAGGCGGCGCCGGCGAAACCTGCTTCCCATGCGCCGACAGCGGCGGCGAAGCCATCCCCCGCGATGACAAGGGGGCGGAAGCCGAGTCCGGTGACGCCTGTGGATGTTACGGCGGAAGCGGAGCGGTACATTTATGGGCGGGGTGTGAGGCAGGATTGCGACCAAGGATTGCGGCTGCTGAAGCCGGCGGCGGCGCAGTCGAATCCGAAGGCGATGATTGCGCTGGGGACACTCTACTCGAGCGGGACCTGCACGCCGCGCGATTTGCCTACGGCCTACCGCTGGTTTGCGCTCGCCTTGCACAAGCAACCCGACAATCAGCCGTTGCAGGACGATCTGCAGAAACTGTGGAGCCAGATGACGCAGCCGGAGCGGCAATTGGCGATTAAGTTGAGCCAGTAGGGCGGCGGGATGGATCTGTGCGGTAGCATTCGAAAATCTTTAAAACAGACGGCACGGGGTTCACAGAGCGAAGCCGGAGGCAATCCGGTGAGGGCTGATTTTTCGTATATCCAGTGAAGGAAGAGCGAGAGCGTTTGTCGAGCCCGCGAGGACAAGGCGTTCCGGCTGATCTGGCTATGGTTAGTGGCCTGAAGACCGGCGATCCGGGAGCCATGGCGGAGCTTTATGACCGCTACTCTTCGGTGGTGTATGCGGTTGCGTTGCGGGTGCTCGGAGATACGGGAGCCGCGGAAGACGTGCTGCAGGAGGTCTTCCTGCAATTGTGGCGGAACCCGAACGCGTTCGATGCGGCGCGCGGAAGTTTAGCAAGCTGGCTGGCCGTGGTTACGCGCAACCGGGCCATTGACTCCCTCAGAAAACGTCGTCCAGAAACAGATATTGAAGATGTAGTGTTGTCCGTGGCGCCTGACCTTGCCGGAGCGGCAGAGTTGTCGCGGGCGGCGGCGAAGGTGCGTGGAGTGATGGGCGCGATGGCTCCGGCGCAGCGTGGGGCTTTAGAGATGGCTTATTGGGAAGGCATGAGCCATTCGGAGATCGCGGAAAAGACGGGAGAGCCGCTGGGGACGATTAAGACGCGGATTCGCGCGGGGCTAATCGCGCTGCGGAAGGCGTTTCAGATTTGAGGAGTAGCGGAGTTGCGCTCCGCGGACAGCCGAGGGCGGCTGTCCCCACATAGAAGTTTTGGGAGATGACAGGAAGTTTGACTGAGTAGCGAATGAGCGAGCACGAACAATACGCCGAGGATCTGGCACTGTACGCGCTGGATGCGCTGCGGGGAGACGAACGGGCGAAGCTCGACCAGCATCTGGCGACCTGCGCGGCGTGCCGGTTGGAGTTGGAGCAACTGCGGGGGGATATGGCGCTGCTGGCGATGTCGACGGCGGGGCCGAGGCCTCCACAGCGGGCGCGGCAAAGGCTGTTGGATGCGGTGGCGCGGGAGGCGCGGCTGTCGAGGACTGTGCAGACGTCGGGTGGAGGCTGGTGGTGGGGATGGCTGGGGTGGGCGGCGACGGCGGCTATGATTCTGTTCGCGGTGTCGTTGTGGCGAGACAATTCCATACTGCGGGCGACGGTGGCATCGGAGAGTTCGCGCGAGGCGGAGAGCGCACGGCAGTTGGAAGAGCTGAGAAAGATTGCGGCTCCGATCATTGAACCGGAGGCGCAGCGAGTGACACTGGTTGCGGCGAAGACTCCGCCGCAGCCGCAGGGCAAGGCATTTTATTTGCGGAAGCGCGGCAGTCTGGTTTTTCTGGCGAGCAATATGCCGGCGTTGCCGCCGCAGAAGGCTTATGAATTGTGGCTGATTCCGACCCGCGGGAATCCCATTCCCGCGGGAGTGTTCAAGCCCGATGCGCATGGAAGCGGGAGCGTGGTGAATCCTCCGCTACCGGCGGGAACTGAGGCCAAGGCGTTTGCGATTACGGTGGAAAGCGAAGCCGGGGCGGCAGCGCCGACCACGCCCATCCTGATGATGGGCGCGGGCGAGTAGAAATCTTCCTCTAGTTTCCGGTTAATAATTCTCCGAAACCTTATTCGCCTTCTTGTCGAAGGTGTGAGTCTTGCGATAAGCGCGGGCTACGTCGCCGAGAGGAGCTTCGTATCGCCGGTCGGAGCCGAACTCGGAGAGGGGTTGCTCGCCTTTGGCAAAGCTGTAGGCGGACTCTCCAAGCAGGCTGGATTCCTGCGCCATGGCGTGCACGGAGGCATGCTCGGGATGATCAGTCATGATAATGGGTGAAGGAGTATTGCTGAGGGCGCTCTGGCCGACTTGTCCGAAGGCGGCGGTGGCACAGAGAAAACACAAAACAAAAATCGTGGTCTTCATAATGATCCTATTCTGGGGGAATGCAACGCTTGGAAACGGCGCTGTTTCGTGTGAAAGAACTGGTGGAACGGTGAGCGAATGGCAACGCTCTTGAAGGTAATCAGGGCAATTGCCCTACCAAACCCACGCGGCCAGCATTCGAGTTAGAAGGCCTGCGGGCTGGGTAAGAGAAAGGGTTTGCACATATAGGGAAAAGTACAGAAAAGTGAAGGAAAGTGAAGCCGGCAAGGGCTGTTGTTGCCGGATTTGCAAGGCTTTGGGCGCGGGTGTATTGTTTTGCGCCGGGAGGTTCCGAGGCATGAGAGAAGAAGGCGTGGGCATGGGATCAAAGTGGTTCGGGCGCATGATATCTTTTTTCGTGACGCCGCTGATTACGATTGTGTTGTCGTTGTGCTGCGGCTTGCAGGGACAAACGAATTGCGAAGAGGGGAATGGACTGCTGGACTTCTCTCCACCGAAGAGCCTGAGCGTGCAGGATGTGATCAAAAAGTTTGGTGAGGCTGAGGCGGCGGTGAAGAAAGCGCGTCGGCATTACACCTACAAGCAGGATGTGCTGATGCAGACGCTCAGCGGCACAAGCGTGACAGGAGAGTTTCACGAAGTCACGACCGTTTCCTATGATGCGAAGGGCAGACGGGTGGAAGAAGTGACATTCGCGGCTCAGCCTTCGTTACGAGGACTTCAGCTCGACCAAAACGACATGGAAGACATTCGGGTATTCATGCCGCTCGTGCTGACGAGCGAGGATTTGCCGCAGTACAACCTGACTTATGCAGGACAGCAGCATGTGGATGACCTGGATACTTACGTTTTCCACGTGGAAGCGAAGAAGGAAGAAAACGGCAAGCGATACTTTGACGGACGGATCTGGGTGGATGGGCAGGACTTTCAAATTGTGAAAGTGTGCGGCAAGAGCGGGCCGGAGAAAATTCAGGTGAAGAAGCATGAGCGGGCGCACTTGCAACCTATGTTCGTGACGTATCGCCAGCAAGTGGATGGGCGCTACTGGTTTCCGGCATACACACGATCGGACGATACGCTTCGGTTTCCGGCTGGAGCTCTTCACCTGCGACAAGTCATCAAATACACCGCTTATAAGCGTGCGGATGGGCAGTGAAGGGTGCTGGAAAATGTAATGCGGCCCGGGCCGAAGAGCTTATTTTCCTGGCGGCGTTATGCGGCGGCTAAAGCTGGGATCGATTTTGTGGCAGTTACGGCATTGCTGAACAGCTTACGGAAAAGCCAGTCAAGGTTGAAACAAGCAGACCTCAGGCGCTGAAGCGCGGGCTCATTTTCAGCGACTTAAGGGCACGAATGAATTCGTGCCCTTCCCGAATTTCCTCGAACTTGAGTTTTTCCGCAACGACTGCAGCGATGCTTCTGTGCGGATCGAGTTCAACAAGCTGGTATCAGAAGTTCCGCAGTGACCAAATCTTCGAGAGCGCAGCCGACGCTTTTGAAAATTGTGATGTCTTCGGGGTCGAGTCTTCCCTGCTTTTTACCACTGACGAGTTGGTGCAGATCGCTAATGGTGTGGCCGGTTGAGATGGCGCCTTCCTGAATCGGAATCAGAATATCTCCGGCTTCAGTTTGAGCTCCGGAATACGTATCGACCACTACGCGGGCGCGCTGGATGGTGAGCGTATCAGCCTCGCGGGTGTGAGGCTGAAAGGCACCGACCAGGTTGAGGTGCGTGCCGGGGCGGAGATCGCGGGCGTCGAATAACGGGGTTGGGCTGGTGGTGCAGGTGCAAAGAACGTCGGATTCGGCGGCGAGAGTGCGGGAGTCAGCGGCCAGGATGGGGCGTTCGAGTTCGGCGGACATTTTAGTTGCGAAGGCGGCGGTGGAGTGGGCTTCCCTGCCGCAGACGAGGATCCTATCGAAGCGGCGGACCAGCGGCAAAACTGCGAGATGGGTGCGGGCGAGCGCGCCGGTGCCGAAAATTCCCAGGGTAGAAACGTTTTCGCGGGCGAGATATTTTGTGGCTACGGCCGAAGTGGCGGCGGTGCGCAGAGCGGTGAGGTAATTCGCGGCGATGGAAAGGCGCGGCGCGCTGGTTTCGGGATCGAGCAGGAGATAAGTTGCGTGGACGCGAGCTTCAGGCGGAGCGGCATGGGTGCGCACGGTGGCGAATTTAACTCCAAGAGCGGGGCGGGAAGGATCGTAGCAGGACATGATCAGCAGGACGCCGTGGGCCAGCGGCAGATGCTGGCGAGGTGCAATGGTGACCGTGGGAAGGCGGTTGCGGAAAGCTTTTTCGATTGCATCGATCACCTCGGCAGGGCGCAAGCGACGACGGACTTCGTCTTCACTCAGGTGCGTGATTACGGAAGTTTCCGGCATGAGTTAGCGAATCGATTTTACAGGTAGGAATCCCGGGACAAAAACAAAGGCCCGGACCCTAAGGCCCGGGCTGTTGATTCCTCGATGGTCCCTGCGCTGCAGGAAAGCATCGAAGATTTGTTATTCGCTTAATTCGTGACGTCGATCATGACCTTAGTGGTTTGCGTCACGCCACCGCCGGTGCCGGTAACGGTGATCGTGCTAAGTCCCGTCTTGGCGGTGGAAGCTACCTTGATTTCCATGGTTGCTGTTCCGGAGCCCGGCGCCGCGATGGTGCTGGGTTTAAAGGCCACGGTTACGCCGGTTGGCTGACCGGTGGCGGTTAAGGCGATTGCCGAGTCGAAACCACCCGATATCGTCGTGGTTATTTTGGAATGACCGGTGGCACCCTCAGCGATTTTAATCTTGTTCGGTGCCGCGGTGATGGTGAAGCTACCGGCAGGAACTGGAGCGAGAGCGTTGATCAGGGCGCTCCCGTTCGGGCTACCCCAGCCTCCGCACATGTTGTAACCAGCTACGCAGCTAAAGCCGTTGCTGCCATTGGCGCTGCTGGTGATGTCATGGAAATCGGCATCACTGTTCGCCAGATTCAGTGGATAGATGGTTGAGTTAATGAAGCCGGGCGCCGGATCGCCGTTAGCAGTTGCCTGTTGATTGGTAAGAGCCAGGTAGCCTGCCCACATCGGCGCGGCGAAACTGGTCCCACCATAATAGTTGGCTGTGCAAGTGGTTTGGTCGGCACAAACGTAAAAAGTAAAATTCGCGTTGGCCGAGACGTCGGGTGCATCCCGATCGGTTTTGGAACAATCGCCACCGAGCGTATTGCAATCATCGGCTGCGGTGACCTGCCAGGAGGGGATCGTAACATTGGTCCCCCAGCCGCCACCACCATCCGACCAAACGGTTTCCGATAGCCAAGGGCCGCCGGCGCTTTGGGTTTCTAAGTCCGTACCGCCGACCGTAATCACATACGCGGAATTTGCCGGCCATGGAGCATTGCCTCTATACGCGGCGCTGTCGCCGGCCGCCTGGAAGAAACTCTGGCCTTGCGACGCCATCTTCTCGAAGTATGGATCGTCAGTGCTAGGGTCCGCCGGGCTCCAGGTCCACGACGAGCTCAATTGCAAAGGCAATGGAACATCGGTAGACATGGCTCCCAAGAGAGCGGTATCGCTGTTGTCACTCACGTACACGTAGACGGTGGTTACGCCCGGGGCCATACCGAGCGACTGAGTGATGTCAATGCTCTGTTCGGTATCATCACAGCCTTGTTTCTCGGTGCAGGTGATGGGGCTTCCGTCGGTGGAAATGCCGGTGACAGCTGCGGTTCTGGTTTGTTTCGCATTGGCGTAGTAGGTGTTCACGTCAGCGATATCAAAGCCTGCATACTCGAGCAAACCGATGTTCTGGCCGGAGCCGGTGAGAGCGGTTCCTTCGTAGTAGGCCGCGCGCATATCGCTGCCGCAGAAAGATGCCTCGGGGCAGGAGCCGGTAGTGGCATTGGACTTCACATCCGCACTTCTTTTGACGAGGGCGGGATGCGGAATCGAATAGTTGTCCAATCCGGTGATGTGCCAGAGCTGGAATGGCAAGTCGACCGAGGGTTCCCGGTCCACAGCAAAGAACGTGCGGTTCTCCGTGGGGTGCTGGTAGACATTCATGTTTACGTGGAAAGCCGACTCGACGCTGGCCACGGGAGCCTTGAATTGAACGTCCATGGAATCGCGCGACCCGCCGGCTACGGTGAAGCCGTTGGCCATCGCGAATTGAATTAAGGCGTTGTAATTCTCCTGGCTGGGACCAAACCTCGCGGTAAAATCCTGCGGAGTGAGGTAGTGCTGATAGAAGGGGCTGGAAGGATTGTAGAGTTCCTTGAGGAAGCTCTCGAAGCCTGCCTGATCGCGCATGGCGAGAACAATGTCGAACTTGAGCATCTGGGTTGCGGGCAAGCGGCCGATGGACGGAGCCTGCCGGTTGAGAACAACTTCACGCACATGCTGAGTAAGAAGGGTCTTGGGCTGGGCCTGGGAAACAGTGTTCAAAGCTGGCACGATCGCGGCGATCGTGAGCAGGAATACGCCTATTTTTCGAATCACGAATTCTCCTTAGGGTAAGACGGAATCGCGTTGTCGGTTCAGGGGAGTACGCCGAAAATTCCAATTGAGGGTTTTCTCGGACTTCGGCATAGTACTACGTTCTCTGGCTCGTGGCTGAGAGAATTTGTAAAGTTTTGCAATACGAAGCTGTACCGGCTGAAAGTATGCAAGATCTTGCGTAGCTGGCGCTGGGAGCGGGATTCAGGCTGGGGTCGGTCTCGCTGGAGGAACTATTTGATACTGCGATCAAAGCGCGTCCGGATGTGACACTTCAATCGTGCGGCGGCTGCCGTATTTCTCAAAGACAGAGTCACGGGACACGATACCTTCCAAATGGTGGGAGTCGGCGCGATTGACTACGGGAATCAGCGGGTAATCGTTCACGTAGCGGAGTGCGGAATCGAGGGGAAGATCCGGATAGAGACTGGGCAGGGACTGGGAACTGAGAACGGAAGCTAACGTGAGTTCACCTTTGCCCTCGCGGTAGAGGCGCTGGAGTTGCTCACGGGAGGCGGTATTCCAGCCGCTGGGATGCATGCGCACAAGAAAAGTGGAATCGGCGGAATTCTGAACGCGGCGGAAGTTGGCATCGACATAATCCTGGGCGCTGAGAATGGTGGCGGGGACAGGGAGCATGGCATCTTCGACGCGCAGGATGGTTTCTTCGCGCTCTTCCTCGAGAGAAGGCAGGATAAGTCCGTCCTGGCGGGTGAGCAAATCGAAGATGGGAATGCTCTGGAAGCCGCGCGAGATCAGGTAAGAAAAAGTATTAGCGACGATGACGGGGACGATGATCTCGTAATTGCCGCTGACTTCGAGAACCATGAAGACGGAGGTCATGGGCACACGTAGAAATCCGGCGAAGAGGACGCCCATGCCGACCAGGACGTAGGTTCCCGTGGATCCGGTGAGATGAGGAAAGTAGAAGCGTTCGATGTCGCCGACGGCGCCGCCGAGCATGGCTCCGATGAAAAGCGTGGGGGCGAACATCCCTCCGGGAGTGCCGCTGACGAACGAGACGGTGGTGGCGAGAATCTTTAGCACGGCGAGGAGAGCGAGAACTTTCCAGGCGTACTGGCCGTGCATGGCCTGATCCATGGAGTCGTAGCCGGCGCCCATGACCTGGGGAAAGCCGAGGAAGCCGATGAGTCCGACGAGGAGTCCGGCGATGGCGGGCTGAAAATATTGGGTCCAGCGTGGCAAAGCCTTGAGGAGAGGACGGAAGTAGCCGATCGATTTGGCGAATGCGACCGAGGCCAGTCCGCCGGCAATGCCGAGAACAGCGTAGGCGATAAGTTCGGTGGGGCGCTTGAAGGTGGTAACGGGGATGCGGAAGAGCGGCTCACTGCCGAGGAACGAGCGCACGACTACGACACTGGCAACGGCCGAGAGTACGACGGAACCAAGAATACCGGCGCTCCAGCGTCCGATGACTTCTTCGATGACGAAGAGGACGGCAGAGATGGGAGCGTTGAAGGCGGCCGCCAGGCCAGCGGCGGCGCCGACCGGGGCCATCAAGCGGAGTTTTTCGCGGGAGATTTCGAGTTGGCGGCCGAGAGCGGAGGCGATGCTGGCGCCGATTTGGAGAGAAGGGTCTTCGGGCCCGAGCGATTGACCGGAACCGATGGCGATGCCGGCGCAGATGAATTTTCCGACGGCGGTGCGAAACGGGATGAATCCGTTGAAGATGTAGAGCGCGGATTTGGTTTGATTCACTCCGCTGCCGCGAATGCCCGGGAAGACACGCATTACGAGTGCGGCCACCACCAGGCCGGCAAGGGATGGAACCGCGAACAGGCGCCAGCTATGGGTTTGCGGCAGCGGGCCGAGCAGGGCGAGGTGCATCCAGTCAATCGTGAGCCGAAAGCAAACCACCGCGAGGCCGGAGAAGATTCCGATAAAGACAGAGAGAATGAGGAAAAATACTTCTTCGTGCAAGACGCCTTCGAGGGTGGAAAACAGGCGACGTGAGGTCTTGACTGGCGCCACAGGCGTAGACGACGGCGCGGAAGGGCCCACCAGAGGAGCGGGATTGCTCATTGGCTGGCGGCCTCACGTTTTTGAGAGATCAGCAAAAGAGCCAGGTCAAGACCTTGCGGTTGGCCACAGGTTGCGGCGGTCTGCTGTTCGATTTGAAAGACGACATCCATGATCGCATCCGGAAGATCGGTTTCAGCAGGAGAGCGTAGCAGATCGAGATCTGGTTTAGCGAGTTGCCAACGAGCTTGCAGTCCGGGCAGCGCGGATGCCGGCGCAGTGTTCGCAAGGTCAACCTTCGTGAGATCAATGCCGACTTGCTGGGCGCAGGCGGTGAGACGATCTTCAGCCTGCGAGAATGCGGCCGTTATGCGGCGATTGCGCTCGGCATCGGAAACGTGGCTGTGAAAGGGATTGGCGCGGAGAACTAAATCGGTGGAGGCAAGAAGCTGGCGGGATTCAGCATCGGCGGGATTGGCGCTTACAGCGCTGCGCAGATAACGTTGCGCACTGCTGTAGTTACCGGAGAGGTACGCGGTCTCGCCCGCTCCGGCCAGGGCGGTGGAGTTTCCGGGATCGAGATGGAGGGCTTCTTCGTACTGAGCAAGGGCTCCAGGATAATCCAGAGCTTGCTGGAAAAGGTGCGCGGCCTGGAGATGCGAGGCGGGGTCGGGCGGTAGAGCGGCGGCGAGGGCGATGAGTTCAGAATCCGCCTGGGCGCGCGCGCCCTGCTTGAGCAAGAACTGGATCAGTTCGATGCGAGCCTTGTTGCGGTTCGCGTCGAGATCGCCACTCCAGACGCCGTACATGGCATTGTGATAGTAGCGAGTGGCGTCTTCGATAGAACCACGATGGGCGGCGACGCGGGCCAGAGCCAGGTTGACGGCCGCGTCCTGCGGAGTGCGCTGCCAGAGAGCGATGAGATAGGATTCGGACTCGTCGAGACGGCGGGGGTCGTTGCTATCGCGGAGAGCGCGAGCGAGGCTGAGCTGGTACTGAGAGTTGGTGGGGTCGCAGGTGAGAGCGGCGCGGAAGGCCGCAATGGCGTCGTCGTAGTGTAATGCTTTGGCATTCTCCAGACCTAGAGCATAAAGCTTGCGGCCGCGCGCTTGCTGGTTGGCAGTATAGCGGGTGACGAGATGGCTCACGGCAGCGAATCCGGTGGCGGCGGCGAGAGTGAGAACGAGGAGGATCATGGGCGCCGAACGCGGAATTAGTTTGGGCATCTGCCACGACATATCTCGTATCACGATACCATTTGATGGCGGGGGTCGGCGCGGAGCTTGCGGATGGAGGCACGTGGCCTCGGTGGCTAAAGCCCGTGGATTTTTCTCTGCCTCTTTGACGCAGGCCTTAAGGCCTGCTCCACCCGCTTGGCTTGTGGCGAAGTGCTCGCTTCGCTCGCTGGACAGCCGAGGCGGCTGTCCCCACATGAGCGGACTGCTTCAGCAAGATTTCCTTACGGCCACTTACACACTTAAGGGGGTCGGGTTCAGGTAAGATATTGCGTCCGCTGGACCGTCGAGAAAATGAATCGCGAATATCTTAAGAGATACAGCCAGGAATTGAACCGGGACATGGAAGCGCTGGTGTTTGGCCATGCGGGTACACCGCTGCTGGTGTTTCCGACCTCCCAGGGTAGGTTCTTCGAGTACGAAGACCGGGGGATGATTGGGGTGCTCGCGCCGAAAATTGAACGCGGCGACCTGCAGGTGTTTTGCCCCGACTCCGTCGATAGCGAGAGCTGGTACAACAAGGGCGTGCATCCCAAGGTGCGGGTGATGCGGCATTTGCAGTTCGAGCGGTACCTGCTGCACGAGATGGCGCCGTTTATCCGGTGGAAGAATCAAACGCCGCGGCTGGCGATGACCGGATGCAGCTTCGGCGCCTATCACGCGGTGAATTTTGCCCTGAAGCATCCGGATGTGGTGACGCATTGCGTGAGTATGAGCGGGGCATTCGATATCCATCAATTTCTGGATGGATATTACGATGACGATTGTTACTTCAACTGTCCGACGGACTATCTGCCGAACCAGAATGACGACTGGTTTCTGAGCCGCTACCGGCAGATGAAAATTGTGCTGGGCTCGGCGGATTGGGATATATGTCTGGACCAGAACGTGAAGTTCTCGGCGATTTTGAATGGCAAGGCGGTGCCGCACTGGCTGGATATTTTTGGGGATAATACCAAGCATGACTGGCCGTTGTGGTTGAGGATGGCGGAGAAGTATTTTTAGGTCTTGGGTCTTGGGTCTTGGGTGTCGAGACCGGAGCGCTAAGAATCCCAGCCTTGGCGGCGGCTGCCGTACAGAGAGTAGGGATCCTTCGACTGCGTGATTGCTTCGCTGCGCGAAACAATCACTTCGCTCAGGATGACAAATTGTAGAAGCGTGGAAAGAAAAAGCAGGTTCCTCACCGGGCTTTCAGCCCAGTTCGGAATGACAGAGTGAGAGGGATGTGATGAAGAAGATTGGGATTTTGTTTGGGATGGAGAATACGTTTCCGCCGGCGGTGGTGGAGAAGATTAACTCGATGAAGGTGGACGACGTTACGGCGGAGTTTGTGAAGATCGGCGGGATTCGGATGGATGAGCCGCAGAAATATTCCGTCATCATTGATCGGATTTCGCAGGATATTCCGTT
>PKVZ01000122.1:13330-21010 GCA_003131635.1 Acidobacteriaceae bacterium | reverse complement strand
GAATGGATGGCCCGCAGTTGATTGCTGCCATCAAAGCTCTGTCGCCCCAGGTTCCGGCCATCCTCATTTCGAGCAAAGTCCGCGTCTATGACCACGACTCCCAAGCCGACGTGTTCCTGGCCAGAGGAATGTATGCGCCCGCCGATCTGCTGGAACGCATCCGCTTGCTTCTCGTGCGCAAGCGCGGACCCAAGCGAATGCAGCGTTCCACGCCACTGCCGCGGCAAATCGGAGCGGCATAACAACCTTTCACCGCCGAGTACGCAAAGGACGCCGAGAAGCTTCTTGGGATTTAATCTGGGTTTAATTGTTAGAGATCTCGGCGTCCTCCGCGTGCTCGGCGGTTAATCTTCTGCCCCTAGTCGTATCGTCCTCATGCAAGGTCTTCATCGTGTAAGATCAAGGCTGGCATGGGCGCATTCATTGAAGCCATTGATTTGCACAAAACTTATCGCGTCGGAAAGATCGACGTGCCCGCGCTACGTGGCGTCTCCTTCAGCGTGCAAAAAGGAGAATTTGTCACCATCGTCGGCCCCTCCGGCAGCGGCAAGTCCACCCTGTTTTACCTGCTCGGCGGCCTGACCCGCGCCGATTCCGGCAAAGTCGTAATGGATGGCGATGACTTCGCCACGCTCTCCGATGCCCAGCGCACCCGCATGCGCAAGCGCAAAATCGGATTCGTTTTCCAGAAGTTCAACCTGCTGCCCACGCTCGATGCCCGCTCCAACATCGCCATCGCGCAGGAAATTTCCGGCAACGGCGACCGCGATCCTACATTCTTCCTGCGCATCTGCGATCTGTTAGGCCTCAGCAAACGCCTAAACCACCGTCCCTCGGAACTTTCTGGCGGTGAGCAACAGCGCGTAGCCCTGGCCCGCGCTCTGGTCAACAAGCCCGCGGTAGTCTTGGCCGACGAACCTACCGGCAATCTCGACACCGAGAATTCGAACATCGTCCTGAAAATGTTGCGTCAGTCCAACCATGAACTGGGCCAGACCGTGCTGATGATCACCCATAACCCGGAAGCCGCGAAATTCGGAGACCGCGTCATTCACATGCGCGACGGCCATGTTGTACGGCCGGAAGAGGATCCGCAATGGACACCGCACTGACGGCCACCTTACTTTAGACGCCCCACGATTGACGCCGGGCGTAGGCCGTTGCCCCAGCGGAATACCTCATCTATAATCGATTCGTCGAGCGGGAGTAGCTCAGTGGTAGAGCGCGACCTTGCCAAGGTCGATGTCGCGGGTTCGACCCCCGTCTCCCGCTCCAGATTTTCTCCGGCCTGCTCAGGAGGTTCTGTGAAGCCTCGGCTTGCCTGTCTTCTGGGTCTTCTTCTCGCCACCGCAATCGTTCTGCTGGCCTGCGGTGCGAGCGACCGTTCGCTGCAATCGGTTAGCGTCAGCCCGGCCGCCGCCACTTCGCCGGCGCAATTCGCCGCCACCGGCATCTACAGCCAAATGCCCACCAGCGTCGATATCACCAGCACCACGACGTGGTGCATCGGCTCGACCAGCGGCCTGTGCTCAGCCGATGTAGCTGCGTTCGCGGAAGTGACCGCCGGATTGGCCGAGTGCGTATCTGGCTTCTCGGGAACCGTGACCGTCCTCGCCGGACAAGCCGGCCCCACCCCGGGCGTGAATCAGCAAGCTCAGATGCAACCCTTTGGAACAGCCCAGCTCACCTGCCCCTGATTTTCTTCCCAAACCCGGACCAGCTCGGGTAGACTTTTTTCGCCGGTAACGCTACTTTAATGAACAGGGGCGCGGTACCCAAGTGGTAAGGGAGAGGTCTGCAAAACCTTTATGCGTCGGTTCGATTCCGACCCGCGCCTCCAATCTTTCCTTGCAGTTGCTTGCCGCCTTGCAGTTAGGCTCGAATTGAGCTTTCGTGTTAATTGGGCCTCGACGTTCCGGCTTCCAGCGCGCTAACGCAGCAATGGCTGGGATGGGGTCCAGCCGGTCCTGGGCTCATTGTCGATCCGAACGCGATGAAATATTTCGAAGACACTGCGGACGCCGCTGTTTTGCGCGGCTAACGCGCCTCCCGCAGAGCTCGGTCGATGCCCTACCGGACCACCGGCAGGGCGGGGTGAAGGATGTGTACTGGCACCCGATGGTTCTGGCTGGCGATTCCCGTCAATCCGGTCAAGGGATCCCGCAGTGGAAGTGCGTGGGTCGCTCCCGCCCAGTCTTCGACGGGACGTGCCAGATCGGATTTTGCTCCGCCTAAATTCATCGTATGCGGCGTCTGTGCGATTGCGACAGCCTTCGTGTGATCCCATGACGGCGTGACAGCAATACGCTCCCAGATGCGAGGAGTTTCGACGCGCGCCAGGTCACCCAGCACAGCTCCTCCGCTTCCACTGATGCTCCCAACTTGCACACGCTTGCTGATCCCGGTCCCGATGACGTGACGCGGGGTGTTCGTCGCCTTCAAAGCGGTACCCTTGGTGAGGGCTTGCTTGGGTTCCGCAGCCGCTACCTGAGCGGATGACTGATTCGATTTGTTCGAGTTCGAAGGCGCGATCGAAGCCACCGTCAGCACTACGCCGGTCGAGGTGTAGGAGATATCGAACTGCTCGCTCGAATTGATGGCAATCGTCGAGTTGGTGAATGTACCTGAAACAGCACTGGCCGTCAGGATGGTGAACGTTTGGCCGACGGACGGAGTGAATGAGTTGATCAGCGCTGCTGTGAGCGTGCCGCCCAGACTTGCCGTCCCTGTGATCTTGAGTTGACTGTATTGAGTGCCCACGGTCGTTCCGCCGACGGAGACTTTCAACGTGCCAGTGGAAAGTTGCGTGTAAGTGCCCGTGATGGCGAGCAAGCCGGCCTTGCCGCTATCGCCGACGCTGATCGTGGCGCTGTTAGTGGTATTCGCGTTTAACGTGCCCACGCCTAGAAGCGTTCCGCCAGTCACGCTGATGCCGGCGGTTCCGCCCGCCAGAGTTCCGTCTACCGTAGTCGTTCCGGCAGATTGAGTATAAGAGTTGCTCCCGCTCACCGTGAACGTACTGCCACCGGTAACATCCATGGTGCCGGTATTGTTGAAACTGGCACCGGTGGAGAATGATGCGTTGTTGGTAAGAGTCAAGCTCTTGGTGTTGCTGGCCAGATTCGCCAAGTCGTTGGTCGAGCCGGTTTGGATGGTGCCACCTTCCAGCGTCAAGGTTGCCGAATTCGTCGTGACGTTCGCAGCGCCGGTCAAATCCAGGTTGCCGGCCAGAACGTAGGTGCCGGCGGAAAGCGTGGTGCCGCTGATCTGCGTCAAGTTGGCCGCCTTGAAGCTGTCGCCCGCGTTAATGGTCAGCGTGCCAGTATTGCTAAAGCTGGACGCCGTGGTCGAGACATTGTTGCTCGTGCCCGCGATCGTCAGGGTCTTGGTATTTGACGCCAAGGCCCCGAGGGCATTCACGCTGTTGGAATTAATCGTGCCACCGGAGAGCGTCAGCGTAGATGAGTTCGTCGTGACGCTGATGCCGCTGTTTGTCAGATCCAGGTTGCCGGCGAGAGTGAATATTCCGCCGGAAAGCGTGGTGCCGCTGATTTGCGTCAGCTTGGCTGCCTTGAGGCTGTCGCCAGCGTTGATGGTCAGCGTTCCGGTATTGCTGAAGCTGGCTGCCGTCGTCGAGACATTGTTGCTGCTGCCTCCGATCGTCAGCTTCCCGGAGTTCGTCGCCAACCCGGCGAGTGCGTTCGTACTGTTCGATGTGTTCTCGATGGTGCCGCCAGCCAGAGTCAGAGTCGTGGCGTTCGTGGTGATGGTCTGCGCCGTGCCAGTGATATTCAGGTTCGAATCCAGAACATAGGTTCCGGCGGTGAGCGAACCACCGCTGATCTGAGTCAACGAACCGACGGAGAAGCTTTCGCCCGGCAGAAGCGTGAGCGAACCTGCATTGCTGAATGCGCCGGCATCGGTAAATGCCAATCCGCCGATTGTCAAAGATCCCGTGGACGTGATGCTCGTCACCCCCGTCAGCATGTTGCTGTTGCATCCGCTGCCGGTGCAGGTGTTGAACAGCTCTCCGCCGCCCTCCTCAGTCACGCTGGCGGCCAGCGTCGTAATGTTGTTCGCCCCGGCATTCCATTCGATATTGGCCCCGTCAGCGATATAGGTCCCGCCGGTCAGCGTGCCTGTGCTCTGATTATCGTTGGTGAGGAAAGTCACACCCGGACCTTCAATTGTCAGTGTGGCGCCGTTCGCTTCAACCGTTCCGGTGTTGTTGAAATTCATTCCGCTGACGTTGATCAGCAGATTGCCGCTGGCATTGGCGATGATCGAGCCTGTGTTCACCAAGCCCATGCCGCCATTGCCAATGTTTCCGGCTCCCTGAATCGTCGCCTGGTTCGTCAGAACCTCTTGACTGCTCGAGGCGAGGATGTAATTCTGCGAGTTACCGGACATGGTGATCGTTCCGCCACCCAGCGTGACATCGCCGCGGATTACCAACTGAGTCGTATTGCCCGCAGAGTTCAACTGCACGTTTCCGATTTGCGAATAGGTCCCGGCATCCAGGTACAAACCGCTGTTGTTGGCGAGCGTTATGGTTCCACCCGCCGAATTGTTGATCGTACCGCCCAGATAGTTGTTGAAGCCCGACGCGATGTCAATTGTCCCGGTCGAACTGTTGGTCAACGTGACGTTGTGAACCGTTCCGGTGTTCAGTTGCAGCGTGGAAGCTCCGGTCAGGTTGATGGTGCCGCCATTGATCGTTGCGCTATTGACCTGGATCGTACCCGTGTTCGCCGAGATGGTTCCCCCAGCGTTGCCTACGGTCGTGCTGGTGAATATCAGGTTCCCGCCCGCGGTTTCTTCAATCGCGCCGGTGTTGACGGCGCCGCCGTTGGGATTAATCGTCAGGCTCGAAGACTGGTTGGCGTTGATCGTGCCTGAGTTCACCAGCGTCAAAGAATTGTTGCCGATGTCGCCCGCACCCGAAATCGTTTCCTGATTGATCAGGGTGTCGTTTCCAGTTCCGGCGTAGATGTAGTTCTGAGTGTTGTTCGACATGGTGATCGAACCGCCGCTCAGCGTGACATCGCCGCGGATTACAAGTTCCGACGTGTTGCCCGCCGAATTCAACTGCACCGCACCCAGTTGCGTATACGTCCCGGCATCCAGAGTTAGACCGGTGTTGTTTGCAATGGAGAGGATTCCTCCCGCCGAATTGTTGATGGTTCCTCCCAGGTAGTTGCTAAAGCCCGAGGCTATATCGATCGTCCCGGTCGAACTGTTGGTCAACGTCCCTCCGTGGACCGTCCCATTGTTCAGCTCCAGCGTCGAAGACCCGACCAGCGAAACCGTGCCTCCGTTGATGGTCGCGTTGTTGACCTGAAGTGTGCCGGTGTTGGCGGTGATCTTTCCTCCCGCGTTCCCCACAGTGGTGTTGGTAAACGTCAGGTTCGCTCCCGCCGTGGCCTCAATCGTCCCCGTATTCGTAACGCCGCCGTTGGGATTGATCGTCATTCCCGCCGACTGATCTGCGTTGATTGTGCCTGAGTTGACCAGCGTCATCTGGTTGCTGCCAATCGTCCCTGCGCCCGAAATCGTTTCCTGATTTGTCAGAATGTCGGTGCCAAGTCCGCCGAAAATGTAGTTCTGCGAGTTGTTCGACATGGTGATCGACCCGCCGCTCAGCGTGACGCTGCCCTGCAGTACCAGCTGAGAGGTGTTACCCGCCGAGTTCAGTTGCACCGCGCCCAGTTGGGAATAGGTGCCGCCCTCCAGATTGAGGCCGCTGTTGTTGGCAATGGAGAGGATGCCGCCCGCCGGATTAATGATCGTCCCACCCAGAGTATTGCTGAATCCCGTGACGATGTTGATGGTTCCGGTCGAACTGTTGGTCAACGTTCCGCCGTGGACGGTTCCGTTATTCAAATCCAACGTCGAGGCCCCCGTCAAGGTGAGGTTGCCGCCGTTGATGGTCGCACTGTTCACCGAGATTGTCCCGGTGTTGGCAGTGATCGTCCCGCCTGCGTTGCCCACGGTTGTATTGGTCAACAGCAGCGACGATCCCGCCGTCGCCTCAATGGTTCCCGTGTTTGTGACACCGCCGTTGGGGTTGATCGTCATTCCCGACGACTGATTGGAGTTGATCGTCCCCGAGTTCACCAGCGTCATCTGGTTATCGCCAATCGTTCCCGCGCCGGAAATTGTCTCCTCATTTGTCAGAATGTCAGTCCCGACGCCGCCGAAAATATAGTTTTGCGAATTGTTCGAGAGCGTGACCGAACCGCCCGTCAGCGTGACGCTGCCTTGCAGCACCAGTTCCGACGCGTTGCCGGCCGAGTTCAGCTGTACTGCTCCAAGTTGCGAATACGTTCCGCCGTCCAGGTTCAAGCCGCTGTTGTTTGCAATAGAGAGGATGCCGCCTGCCGAGTTGTTAATCGTTCCGCCCAGCGTATTGCTGAACCCCGAGCCAATTTGGATCGCGCCCGTGGCGCTGTTGGTAATCGTGCTGCCGGCATGGATGGTCCCGTTGTTCAGTTGCAAAGTTGAGGCGCCGGTCAGAGTTACGTTGCCGCCGTTCACGGTGACGCTGTTCAACTTGATCGTGCTGGCGTTGGCGGAGAGCGTTCCGCCGGCATTGTTGATGAACGTGCTGGTCACGTTTAACGTCGACCCACTGGTGGCCTCAATCGTTCCGGTGTTGGTCACGCCTCCGTTCGGATTGAGCGTCATACCGGAGGACTGGTTGGAATTGATCGTTCCCGAGTTCACCAGCGTCATCTGGTTATCGCCAATAGTTCCCGCGCCGGAAATGGTTTCCTGGTTGGTCAGAATGTCGGTGCCGAGGCCGCCGAGGATGTAGTTCTGCGAATTATTCGACATGGTCACCGAACCACCGCTCAAGGTCACGCTGCCTTGCAGAACCAACTCGCTGGTATTGCCCGCCGAATTCAACTGCACGGCTCCCAGTTGCGAATACGTGCCTCCATAAAGATTCAGGCCGGTGTTGTTCTCGATGTTCAGGATGCCGCCGGCGGAGTTGTTGATGGTCCCGCCAAGGTAGTTGCTAAAACCCGAAGCGATCTGGATTGTTCCCGTCGAACTATTGGTAATGGTTCCACCCTGAATCGTAGAACTGTTCAACTGCAGAATGGACGCGCCCGTCAGCGTCACACTCCCTCCGCTGATGGTTGTACTATTCACCTGCAACGTGCTGCCGCCGGTGGCCGTAAATGTTCCGCCCGTGTTGTTGACGGTGCCGGAGTTGGACAGGATCAGCTCGTTTCCGCCCGTCGCCTCGACGGTGCCGGTGTTGGTGAAGCCATCGTTGACGTCAATCGTGATTCCGCTCGATGCGTTGGCGTTGATCGTGCCCGAGTTCACCAAGGCCATCTGGCCGTTACCGATGTGGCCTGCGCCTTGAATCGTCTCCTGGTTGTTAAGCTGGTCCAGCGAGTTGCTTCCAAAGATGTAGTTGTTGGTGGCGTTGGACATGGTCAGCGAACCGCCGCTGAGAGTTACGTTCCCGTCGAGCACAAGCTCAGTGTTGTTCACGGTCGAATTCAAGGTGACGGTCCCCCCGAGGGTGGTCGCTGCGACATTGAACACGCTGTTGTTGTCCACCGCGATCGTGCCCGTGTTGGCAGTGGCACCCTGTACGGTCACGGTCGCGCCGGCTGTGCTGCCGATGTTCAGCGTTCCTGAATTTGTGAACGTGCCGCTGTC
>PKVZ01000122.1:9423-13297 GCA_003131635.1 Acidobacteriaceae bacterium | reverse complement strand
GGCGCTGCGTTTCGCTTTGCGGCGAGCATCGCGTTGGCAGTAGACGCGGGATTCTGGCTCAGCAGCGCCTGCTGCGAGAGTTTGTGTTTCGATCCTGCCGCTTGCGCCGAAGCCAGTCCGCTAAGGTTGAAAAGAACTCCAATAAGGCCGAGGGCGGCAATCCACAAAGTGATTTGGCGAGAGGACGATGGGCGCATAGGACGCTCCCGAACAGAGGGATTTATACCAAGCCAACAGTTCGCGGACAATGATTTCCGCTGGCAGTAGCTATCGGGCGCGAAGTGTACACAGATCCCTATGGCGTGTCCTGACGAAGTTCTAAAGAACTCTAAAGCGGGCTAAGTCTATGAATTTCAAAGGACAAGCAGAAGGTCCTTCGGCCATCCATGTAGTCTGTCCACAAGCAGCTGGAGCCGAATCGCGGAAAAGTCCAGGAGCAAGCGTCCCGGGGCCGACTATCCCTATTGAAGAATCCTGGACAGTTTCTTGTATTCGATAAGTGAAAACTGTGGCAGAATGGAGTCCCTGTTCGGTAGCGAGCGGCGCATACTTCCCCCATCTGCATCTGCTGGCTAATCTCAAAACTTTGAGGAATCCGAATTTCATGGTTCCTATGGGCCTTCATGTCGAGACGCGGGATTCCTGTGGACGCCTGTGGCGTTTTGGCGGCTGCGAGTTCGATGAACTCAGCCTCCAACTGCGAGTGCAGGGACGTCCCGCGGAACTTGAACTGAAGCCGCTCGAGGTTCTGCTGCAATTACTTCTTCACCCCGGTGAAGTGGTTTCAAAAGAAGTGCTTCTCGAATCTGTATGGCCCGGCCTCAACGTGGTGGAGGGCTCGCTCACCACGGCAATTTCCAAACTCCGCAAGGCTTTAGGGGATGAAAATTCGCCCATCATTCTTACGGTCCCACGGGTCGGCTACCGCTTGGCCGTGCCGGTGCAGACCGTGCATGTTCCATCGCCTGGGCCATTGGCAGCTACGAATCTGCAACCCGGCGATGCCGTTCCCAGGCGCGAACACTGGAAACTTATACGCCGCCTGGATATCTCCGCGAGCAGTGAAGTCTGGCTGGCTGAGCATCCCAAAACTCGCGAACTACGCGTCTTCAAGTTTGCGGCGAATGAGGCGCGGCTTAAAGGTTTGAAGCGAGAGGTAACCGTCGCCCGATTTCTGCGCGAATCGCTAGGCGAGAGCCCTGAGTTTATCCGCGTGCTTGAATGGAATCTTGAGACTCAGCCGTACGTTCTCGAAAGCGAATACGGTGGCCCCAATCTCACCGAATGGGCAAACGAGCAGGGTGGGTTGGAGCAGATTCCGCTAGCTCTGCGGCTTTCCATCCTCACCGAAGTTGCCAAGGCCGTAGCTGCTGCTCACGAAGCCGGAGTTCTGCACAAGGATCTCAAACCGGCCAATATTCTTGTGATGTCCCGGCCCGACGGCACCCAACATATTAAAGTTGCGGATTTCGGCAGTGCGTCTCTGGTCGAGCCTGCGCGCCTGCGCGCGCTCGGCATCACCAATCTTGGCCTGACCCAAACCGGAGGACCACCGTCTTCCTCTCTCACCGGCACGCTGATGTACCTCGCTCCCGAGGTGCTTTCCGGTCAGTTCCCCAAAGCATCAGCCGACATTTATTCCCTGGGCGTCATGCTGTATCAGGTCATCGTCGGGGATTTCCGTAAACCGCTTGCGCCGGGTTGGGAAGCCGGCATCGACGATCGGCTCCTGCGTGAAGATATTGCCGACGCCGCCTGCGGCGATCCGGCCCGCCGTCTGAAAACGGCGGCTGAGCTCGCTGAACGCCTTACGAATCTCGATCGCCGCCGCGCTGAGCGCGAACAGCAGGCCGAAGCCGCCCGGCGACAGCAGATCGCGGAGCGAAAGCGCGCGCAGGTCCTCGCCCGAATCCCATGGTTCCTGCTGGCCGCCGTTATCGTGGTAGCCGCGGGAGTTGCTTTTCGCACGTTCCGCAACATGCCGATCTTGCCGGCTAAGGGCGTTCAGACCGTCGCCATACTGCCATTTCAAAACCTTGGTGCTGATCCCAAAGTCGATTTCCTGCGCCTCGTCCTTCCCGATGAGATCGCGACGGCGCTGAGCTATGTCCACGCCGTGTCGATCCGGCCATTCACAACCACCCGCAAGTACGACGTTGCCAACCTCGATCTGCAAAAAGCGGCGCACGAGATGGGAGTCTCCGTGGTCATCACGGGACACTTCCTCATCGAGCAAGACCAGTTGCATCTTACCTACGAAGCCGTCGATGTCGCGGACAATCACATTCTCTGGCGTGACACCATCGTCTCTCCGCTGCAAAATCTAATCGCGGCCCGCCAGAAGCTTTATCAACAGGCGCAAGGCGGGCTGGCCGTGGCGTTAGGCGCGCGCCCACCGGAAGGCTCCAACCCGCCGGCCACCGTTCCGAACAACGAGGAAGCTTATGACCTATACGCTCGCAGCGTCGTGATGCCCACGGATGCCGAATCAAACAGCAAGGCCAAGGCGATGCTGGAACGTGCCGTTCAACTTGACCCGGGTTTTGCTCCGTACTGGCTGGCCTTGGGCGCCCGCTACTATACCGAGTCCCACTACATCCAGGGGAAGGGAGATGAGGATGCGCGGAAGAAAGCCATGGCCGCCAACGAGCGGGCTGCCGCCCTCGATCCCCACTACGGCTACGCGCAATACGGATTGGCGCTGGAGTATACCGAACGCGGCGACCTGTTGCGCGGATACCGCGTGGCGTTAAACATGCTTCGCGACAGTCCTGGAAATGCGATTTCACCCTTCGCTGTGGCTTATGTCCTGCGCTATGCGGGCTTGGATCAGGAGGCCGAAACCCAGTGCGAGGTCGCCCGCTCCTTCGACCGCCAGAGTGGCATGCTGCGCTCCTGTGGGCTGGCTTTTTTAGAGCATGGCGGCTACGACAAGGCGCTGGAATACTTCCACCTTGCAGCCGCGACTGATTGGAACGATGCGCTTACCATCGACGTTCTATTGCGCGAGGGCAAACAAAAAGAAGCGCTGCAAATCGGCAACCCAGGCGTCCGCGCCTGGACCAGCTACGACATGCTGCTGGCCTGCGCCGCGCACAAGCCCCCCGCCGAAATCGCCACACTGGCGAGCCGCATCGAGCCCGAGGACGATCCCGAAACCAACTACTTCGCCGCATCTCATCTCGCCTATTGCGGCCAAACCGCGGCCGCGCTCGACATGCTGAAACGCACTGTGCAGGCCAACTACTGTTCCTATCCTGCGATGGATACGGATCCCATGTTCGCCAGCATCCGCTCCCTGCCCGAATATGCACAGATTCGCTCGGCGGGCATGGCGTGCCAGAATAATTTCCTCGCCGAACGAGCCAAGATTCAATAAGCGCCTCTTAGACTAAAGCGCTCAATCGGGATTAATCTCGATCTGCCGCGGCGGCAGCGCCGGCAAGTCAGGATGCTGCGGGTCGCGCCATATCACATGAAAGCACTCGCCCTCGCTCTGCGGGCGCCAGATCGTTCCATCTTCGTACTTGACCGAACCGGGGAAAACAGCCCAGCCCATTACGGCCTGCGCGCCTTGAGCACTAATTCCAGGCTTCTCCAGAGTTTGTTCCTCTCCCGACCGAATCGGCTTCGTTGACAACCACTCGCCCATGTAGGGACGCCGCAAATCCTGCAGCGTGTAAAACATTTCCGGTATCAGCTGCAAACTTGCGATCGTTTTGCTGCTAGTGTTCTTCACCCTCAGCGTGAACTTTTCCGGCTCCTTCCAGAAATCTCCGCCGAGAAATTCCATCGGGCAGGAACGCGAAGGCGGCGCGGCGACGGTAAAAACCGCCATCATTCCGAACTCCATGTGATCTTCCACATGGCAATG
>PKVZ01000122.1:6251-9418 GCA_003131635.1 Acidobacteriaceae bacterium | reverse complement strand
TGATTGCCCATCCCCAGCAAATACCAGCGCACCCTGTCGCCTTTCTTCATCATCAATCCCGGAAGATTGCCGAAGATGAATCCGTTGATCGCGTAAAACATCCCTGGCGGCTTGCCCGCCATTTCATCGAAGACCATGAACGAAGTCACAAATTCGCGGTCCACATCTTTCGGAGACCCATCCGGATTCGCTTTGCCCTTGGCGGTAACGACAATCGGCCCCAGCAACCCTGCATTGATCTCAACGCCCGGATCGACGTGGCCGTGATACCACCACACAATCGAACTCGGTTGCCCCGGCCCCGGACCGCTGGCCTCCGTGGCAAACCAGCGATAAGTGAATTTGTGCCCCGGCGGCACGCGATCTCCCTTGCCAAACGGAATGTAGAAAGACCCTTCGCTGTTCTTGTCATAACGCAGCCCGTGCGGATGCATGTTATGCGGCTGGCGGGTGCGGTTCATAAACGTGACGTCGACTTCATCCCCAACTTCGGCGCGAATAATCGGCCCCAAAATCCCCAGCCACTCCGGCTGCGGCTTTTTCGTGGTGAACGTATCGTCGGTGTATTCGATGAAGCGAGTCTTCGGCCATTCCAGCTTCGCGTTCCAGGGACGCGGAACCGGCAATGCGCGCAGCAGGTTCATCCCGCTGGGCGCATAGTTCCACGGAACATCTTCCGCGGCGATGTAGTAGTGGCGGGTAGCGGCGACGCAGGCAGAAGCGGAACAGATTAGAAAGCAGAAGGCCGTAGCGCGCAGAGTGCTCACGCTGCCATTATCCCATGTGAGGCGCTGTCAGAGTCACAGCTGAATTGTCATCCTGAGCGGAGCGAAGGACCTATGCATCAGTCCTTCGCCCGCCCAACGCAGTCTCAGGAAGACAATGCGTTAACGCTCTTAATTGAAATTCGCCTGTACATACTCGTCCGCATTCAACGTGATCGTGCAGGTCGACGAGGATGACAGGCCACAAGGTCCGGCCGTGCCATTCTCGCCCGTCCAATTCAAGAACGTATCACTGCTCGGCGTCTCCGTCAGCGTCACGACGGTTCCCGAGGGGAAGACATAGCCACAGACAGAAGGCGGGTTCAGCCCCGTCTCGGAGTAGTCGCTATAGCAACTGATGCCAGGGGGACTGCTGGTGATCGTACCGCCGGGAATGCTAACTGCAACCGACAAATTCACCGGCTCGCCCCAGCCGCCCTGGGGGGTCTGTGAGTTGTATGCGCCCGGAATCGGAACCTGGCTGCACTTCGATTCTGCGTATTGGGTAACCGCTGGCGGCGTAGGCGGTGTCGCCCACGGCGGATTGGTGAAATTGAAGAACTCGGCCATCGTCGCGTTCGTAGTTTGCGCCGAGTTGTAGGACGCATCGCGATTCGTGAGTGGAGACAGGCCGAAACGGTCCTCCACCATTGCCAGCACCGCCGTCGTATCCATCACATGGTGGGATACATAGTTTTGGTTGGCAAACGGCGAAATCACGATCATAGGAATACGGTATCCGGTCCAGGAGAAGGTGCACATCCCAGTTCCAACTTGACCGGCCCCGCCGCAAATGTCGCCGGAGAAAAGATCCGTCGGATAGCCGGGATCGCCTGGATCGTAAGGGCCATCCCCGGGAGCGGTCGCCGGCTGTGGTGCCACGTGATCGTATAAACCGCCCCACTCATCGTAGGTAAAGATCAGAGCGGTATTAGCCCAACTCGCGGGGTTCTGCATCAGCGGGTTGATCACACTTTTAGCCGCGTAAGCCTCGCCGGTCTGGACGTTCACTGGATATTCATCGGAATCCGAAGGATGCTCATCCAATCCCGCATCTGAGGCGGGCTCGATCAACGCAAATTGCGGAAGAGTATTGTTAGCAACATCCGTAGCATACGTCGTGAGCGGCTGAACGTTTGCCAGCAGCGTGGGGTTATTGAGAATCGTATTCTCGTACTGAAACTCGTTGATGTAAGAGTTCTCAACCAGGCATGCCGATTCGTCGTTACCGGTCATCGCCGAACAACTCTGGCCGTTCTTATTTACCGTGTCCTGGGCGTTTACGTAAATCTTCCAGGAAATGCCCGCGTTCTGCAACTCTTCGAAGATCGTCATGGATGAAAGTTGATTGCCATTGTTGGTGGAACCTGAGCACTGCGAGGGGGGGCACCCTCCACCGATCGGATAGGCAAGCCCGTGCGACGTCGCGGCGATCAGATACATGCGATTGAGCTGGGTGCGCGACATGATGGGAGCAAACCAGCTATCTGAAGTGGCGAAGTTAGAGGCCATGAAGTAGTAGTAATTCAGATCGGTGCCGTTGTAGTAGCCCATGGCGCGCACGCCCTCGAGATCCATGAAGCCATTGCTTCCGGCATCGTACGCGGCAGTAAAGGCAAACCCGTCCAGCGGCGGGGCAGCGTCATTCATATTGGCCCCGGTTGGATCAGCGTAGTCCCATTGATTGTGCGCCTCATTCCAGAACGGACTCTGGTTTTCCATACAGACAGATTGCAAGTTAAATGAAAGGATCGGGTTGCTCGCATCGGGAGAACAGCTTCCGCTCCAGGTTCCCGCAGCGCAGCCGGGAACGCTTGGAGTCGTCGGCGGTATCCCATTGATCGGCGGGTTGAATTGCGCCAAGCCGTCGAAAGTCTGGCCGTTAGTGCCGTATCCATTCGCCGTCCAGTAGGAGAGCATCGCGCCGAAGTAATGATCAAGCGACCGATTCTCCTGCGCAAACAGAATAATGTGATCCAGCGCCGCGTAAGGGTTGGAGGGGCCGAAGGTCGCGGTTATAGTCTCCGCCGAAGTCAGCGTAAAGATGCAACTGCCTGCGCCGGTACAGCCTGTCCAACGGGTGAAACTACTGTTCAATCCAGCGGTTTCAGTTAGCGTAATTTGCGTATTCGCCGGAAAACTGCCGGTGCAGGTGCCACTGGTACAGTCAATCCCAGCAGGAGTGCTGACGACAGTTCCCTGGCCTGTGCCCGCCAAGGTCACCGTCAGGGTATCGTTGGTGACAACAACAGCAGCGGCAAAAGTTGCGGTAACGCTTTCGCTGGATGCAACCGTAACGCTGCACGTTCCAGTCCCGGAGCACCCACTCCCGCTCCACCCCGTAAAAGTGCTGCCTCCGGTCGGAGCTGCGGTGAGCGTAACCTGCGTATTCGGAGCAAAGCT
>PKVZ01000122.1:0-6193 GCA_003131635.1 Acidobacteriaceae bacterium | reverse complement strand
GTGCCGGGACAGCTAATTCCTGCTGGGCTGCTCGTGATGGTCCCAGCCCCCGATGCCGGCGCAGTCACGGTCAGCAGATACGTCGTAGGGGAAGTTGAAGTTACTGGTGTTGTCGTCTTGCTCCCTCCGCATCCGGCCAGAATGAGAAGGCTTAGGGCACATAATGCTACCGAACCAGAACCATACCAAGACTTCATGGCGAACCTGCTTCCTCAGAAAACTGAGATTTAGATGAACTTACCTGCCCTGCGGTTGGTTCATGCCCAATCTCGGCGTCCCGAGGGCCTTTCTGGCCGTCCGAAGGGCTGGAAACCTTACTTATTTCTCCTGCCGAGCCGCAGGAATCTCACGGGAGATTTCCACCGTTTTCCTCCTGCGGATGCACTGCTTATCGAGCCGGCGAATGAACGTTCCAACTCCTGCGCAATAATTTCTCCCACCGCACTCAACCTTTGCCCCACGAACGGGGCCACCGACGCAGACAACCACGTCCACCAGAACGAACAGCGAGACTTCATGGCGCGCGCTACTCCCGAAGCGCGATCTTGGATGAAATTATGGCTGGCTCGGTTGTTTGCTGGCGCGAACGCCGCTCGCAGAGCGCAAAGTCTCAGGTAAGCACTGTAGTGTCGTAGCTAAAGACCTTTCAGCTCCGCGAACGCTGCGCGAATTAATTTGCGCCGCGGCGCGATTCGCAGTACCTTGCTGCTGAGTCATTCGCAGCGAGGTGCGCCTTGCCGATTTCCGCCGTCGACACGATTTCGCTCGCCATCGATCACACCAAACGGCAACTGTTCCAGCCTTTCCGCCTGGGTCAATGGACCCGGCTCGCCGTGGTCGGGTTGCTGGCCGGCGAACTCGGCTCCGGAGGCGGGCTCCGCGGCTCTAACTTCCGCTTCCCTCAGCATCCCGGACCTTCGCCGCATTTTCCCGCTCCGGGGTTTTTTGGCGATGGATTTTCGGGAATCGATCCCGCGCTGCTGGGAGGCCTGATCGCAGTGCTCGTGATTTCCGGGCTTGTACTCGCAGTCATCCTGATGTATGTCAGCAGCGTGATGCGCTTCATACTCTTCGATAGCGTTGTAGCCAAACAGTGCCGCATACGCCAGGGATGGAGCCGCAGGCAGGGAGCAGGGTGGCGCTACTTCCTATGGCAACTGCTCTATCTTGTGGCGATGCTCGGCGGCTGCGTTGTCCTGGTGGGTATCCCACTGGCTTTTGCCTTCGGGATGGGATGGCTGAAAGAACCAAAAGTACATCTGCTTCCGCTGATATTGGGCGGTATTGTTCTCTTCTTTGCGCTGCTGATCTTCATCGTGGCCATGACGGTGATCTTTGTGTTGACCAAAGATTTTGTCGTGCCACAGATGGCTCTGGAAAATATCGGCGCTCTCGAAGGGTGGCGGCGGTTGTGGCCGATGATCAAATCCGAAAAGGGTGGATACGCCGCCTACATTGGAATGAAGATCCTGATGGCGATCGGCGCGGGGATCGTAATTGGCATCGCAACTCTCATTTTGGGTTTGATCATCGCCATACCGACCATCGGCCTGAGCATCCTTGCGGTTCTCACCGGCCAGACGGCCGGGCTCACGTGGAATGTTTATACGATCACGCTCGCCATCGTGGTCGGATGCGTTCTGCTGGCTATCTTTCTATATTTGATCGCATTGATTTCTGTCCCGGTCATTGTGTTCTTCCCCGCATATTCAATTTATTTTTTCGCGGCGCGCTATCGTGCGCTGAGCGCCGTGCTTTATCCTGCACCGCCGGTTCAGCCACAAATTCCCCCGCCTCCATACCAACCTCCGCCGCTGCCTCCTGCCGCCGAGCCGATTGGATAGCTCGAAAGCAGCTCCCCGAGGGAACTCTCGCGCCGCCACAGGTGTCTGATGTTGCAGACACGCGCGTGCTAAAGAGAAAAAAGAGGAGAGAAAAGAGAAAAAGAGAAGCGGAGGAGCTTTCCATGTCTTTCTCAATGGCAGGCGGAGGTGCGCGCGGTCCCGAAATCAACGTTACACCGCTGATCGATGTACTGCTGACGTTGATCATCGTCTTCATGGTAGTCGTGTCGATGGACAAGGAGCAGGGAGAAACCGCCCAGATTCCGCAGCCGGATCAGAAGCAGACGGCTGAACAGCAGCAGTCACGCACCGTCGTCATCCAGGTAGTGTGGACGAAAGAAGATCAACCACCAACGGTTAAGATCAATCAGGACGACGTGCGCTGGGAAGATCTGGAGGCGCGCCTCGCGAAGATTTACTTAACGCGTGCCGAGAAAGTCGTCTTCGTGCGCGGCGATTCCGAGGTCGACTTCCAGTATGTCGCCGACGTGATCGATGTAGCGCATCACGCCGGCGTGCAGCGCGTGGGACTGCTGACCATGGATCGCAATGTGATGGGGGAATAGCGACTAACCATTCAGGATTTCATTGGATATTGCAGGGAAGCCCGCTAAAATAAACGGATGGTCGCCTGGCAGGACTTCTTTGAGAGCAAGCCGGAAGTATGCGGAGGAGAAGTCTGCGCCGCCGGCACCCGAATCCCCGTGACCGTGATTCTCGACGGCCTGGCGGAGGGCTCTACGAGAGAAGAGATTCTCCGCAGCTATCCTTCGCTCGAACCAGCACATATCGACGCGGCACACCCGTACGCAGCGGAACTCAAGTCCTCGCCCGATTCTTGATCCAAATCGGCGTCCCCAAAAATCCGAAAGCCGCCCGTATCTGATTCTCCAAAAAACGCTGATACGAAAAATGCAGCTTCACCGCGCGATTGGTGAAGAGCACAAACGTCGGGGGAGCGACCGAGGCCTGCGTCATATAGAGAATCTTCACCCGCGAGCGCATGGGCACGGAGGCGCGCTCGAAATCCACCGTTTCGATGAAGCGGTTCATCGCAGAGGTGGGAATGCGCTTGCGCCGCTCGGTGGCGACCTTTTCGAGCAGCGGAAAGATCTTCTCGATCCCTTTGCCAGTTTGCGCCGAGATGAAAACGATGGGCGCGTAATTCAGAAACTTGAGATCGTAGCGCAGGCGCTCTTCATAAGCGTCACGGTCGCCTGGACGTTTGCTCTCCCGCATGCGCATGGCCTTCGACGGCCTGCCGGCTTTCAACTCGCCGCCGGTTACCAGATCCCATTTATTGACCACGATGATCATCGAACGTCCGCTCTCGTGAGCGTAGCCGGCAATGGCCGCATCGAGCTGGCTGACGCCTTCGGTGGCATCGATCACCAGCAGCGCAATGTCGGCGCCTTCCAAATGCTTGCGCGCCATCACGACAGAGAGTTTCTCGGCCATCAGGTGAGTCTTACCCTTGCGTCGAATGCCGGCAGTATCGATGAAGCGAAAGCGGCGTCCGTTGTGTTCGACAATTTCGTCGACTGCGTCCCGCGTCGTCCCAGGGATGGGCGAGACGATGGCACGGTCAGAGGCAGTCAGACAATTCAGCAGAGTGGACTTGCCAACGTTGGGATGGCCGATGATAGCGACCTTGGTTTCGTAGACCGGTTCAGTTTCGGCGGCTGATTCATCCCCCAGCTTTGATGGTTCTTCTGGATCCTCTGAATTCTCGGTGTCCTCTGGAGTTATTTCTTTAGGCGGTAAAATTTCAAAGACAGCATCCAGCAGATCGTCGATTCCGCGCCCGTGCTCAGCCGACACAGGGAACATCTGCTTAATCCCAAGCCGATGAAATTCGTCAAGGATGCTCGCTTGCTTCTCGGTGTCAGCCTTATTCACCGCGAGGAAGAGCGGACGTCCAGTCTTGCGCAGCAGCCGCACCAGTTCAAGATCAGGCCCCGCGACTTCGGCGCGCCCGTCAACCACCATAACAATCGCGGCGGCTTCATCGAACGCAACCCGAGCCTGACGAAAAATCTCCGCCGGAATGAAATCCTTGTCTTCCGGGATAATTCCGCCGGTGTCGATGATGCGGATGCGGCGTCCGCGCCACTCCGCATCGCCGTAAAGCCGGTCGCGTGTGATGCCGGGCTCGTCTCCCACGATGGCGCGGCGCGAGCCCACGATGCGGTTGAACAGCGTGGACTTGCCTACGTTGGGTCGGCCCACGATGGCAAGCGTCGGAACGCCGGCTGCGGTGGTGGCGAGGGTGCTGGTCGAGTTGTAAGTGGGTTGAGTCAAAATAGGTCTTAATGTGGGGACAGCCGCCCTCATCTGCCCTTGGACCGCTGGGCCAGAGTCGTTCCGCCTCTAGCCCAGAACTCGTATTATAGAGACTTCCGTGGCTTTGAGTTCCCAACCCGCATCTCCTGCTACCCCCGGCCGCCCCGCTCCCGGCGGAAAAGACGCTTCGCTCTATCAATTCTTCGCGCCGGGCGGAGTGCTGGCGCGCACCCATCCCGCGTACGAATTCCGCCGCGGACAGTTGCAGATGGCGCAAGCGGTCGAACAGGCGCTCGAAGAAAAGCGGCACCTGATTGTTGAAGCCGGTACGGGCACCGGAAAAACTCTGGCATACCTTTTACCGGTGATCCGCTCAGGTAAGCGCGTGATCATCTCAACCGGCACAAAGAATCTGCAGGAGCAGCTTTTCTACAAAGACATTCCATTTCTGGAGCATGCGCTGTTTGGTGAATCGAACTCCGGCTCCCGGCTTTCGGTCTGCTACATGAAAGGCCGCAACAATTATTTGTGCCGCAAGAAACTCTACGACCTCACCGGCCAGCCCGTGCTAAGAGGGTTGGAAGAGATCGAGCAATATCGCGCCATCTCCGCGTGGGAGAAGACGACCGGGACCGGCGACCGGGCCGAACTCGCCGAACTTCCTGAGGCCAGCGCGCTTTGGCACAAACTGGATGCGCGCGCCGATGCCTGCACCGGACAGAAATGCAGCGAGTGGGACCGCTGCTTCGTCACCGAAATGCGCCGGCGAGGAATGGAAAGCGACATTATCATCGTCAATCATCATCTGTTCTTCGCCGATCTCGCCATCAAGTTGCAAGCCGAGGGCGCGCCCGACGCCGGCATCCTGCCCGAAGCCGCGGCCGTGATTTTTGACGAAGCTCACGAACTCGAAGACGTAGCCGGAAACTACTTCGGGATCTCCGTCAGCAACCTGCGCGTAGACGACTTGGCGCGCGACGTCGAAGCCTCGATGCAACATAACCGCATGCTTTCCGCATCGCTTTCCGGAGCGCTGGGCAGTCTGCGGGAGAAGTCGCAATTTTTCTTCTCGCTGCTTCCGCCGGGCGATGGACGCTTTGCCTTCGAGACCCGCCGCGAATTTTTGGAAGAAAACGGAGACGAGTTCCTTGCCCTCAATCAGGCTCTCACGCGGCTCGCGGGCGAACTCGAAGCCCTGCCGCAGAAGCCGGAAGAAATCTTCAACTTTGTGCGGCGCGCCCAGGAACTGCAAGTGCAGCTTGCCTTCACCCTGGAGTCCGACGATCGCAACACCGTGTTCTGGATCGAACGTCGAGGCGGCCGGGGAAGAGCCGATTCGGCCCTCAGAAACCGCGACGCCGAGAAAACCGGCCGGCAAAATGTTTTCCTGCAAGCCACTCCCATCGATGTTGGTCCCATCCTGCGCGAATGCCTTTGGTCGAAACTTGAGAGCGCAGTCCTTACTTCCGCAACGCTCGCGGTCGGAGGAGGATTCGAATACATCCGGCAGCGTCTAGGGTTCGAGCACGCGCGCGAGTCTGTGCTGCCCTCGCATTTCGACTACGAAAATCAAGCCTTGTTTTATGTTCCGCCCGATCTCCCCGACACCCGCTCGCCGCAGTTTACGGCCCTGGCTGCCGAGCGCATTCGCAAGCTGCTTCAAATCACGCGTGGGCGCGCCTTCGTGCTTTTTACCAGCTATGCGCAGATGAACGATATCTACCAGCGCCTGCTGGGCGAACTGAAGTTCCCCGTGCTGCGCCAGGGCGACGCGCCAAAAAGCGCGCTGCTCGAGGAGTTCCGGCTCACACCGAACGCCGTGCTGTTTGCGACTTCATCGTTCTGGCAGGGCGTGGACGTGCAAGGTGAGCAGCTGAGTTGCGTGATCATCGATCGCCTGCCCTTCGCCGTGCCCAGCGACCCGGTCGTCGCCGCCCGCGTAAAAGCGATCGACGCCGATGGCGGCAACGCGTTTTTCCAATATCAAGTGCCTGCGGCCGTTATCACCCTGAAACAAGGCTTCGGACGCCTGATCCGCTCGCTGCACGATCGCGGCCTGCTCGTAC
>PKVZ01000250.1 GCA_003131635.1 Acidobacteriaceae bacterium | reverse complement strand
ATCGCGTCCAGCATGGTGTTCACGCCGCGCACGATTTCCGCGTACGCACCCTGGAATTGTTCCGGCTTGCCACGGTCGGAAAGTTGTCCATCTTTGGAAGCGTCGGTTAAGCGGCCTAGCTCCTTCTGCAGCCCTTGCACCACTACCGCGACGTTGTTGACCGCCAGCTTCATCTTCTCGTGGTCGCCCTTGTAAGTCTGGGCAATGAGTTCGTCGATCTTGCCATTCGAGATCTGAGCCAGAATGCGATTGCCTTCGCCGATGGGCAGCAGGATCGCGTCCAGCATGGTGTTCACGCCGCGCACGATTTCCGCGTACGCACCCTGGAACTGCTCCGGCTTGCCACGGTCGGAAAGTTGTCCCTCTTTGGAGGCGTCGGTCAGGCGAGCCATTTCTTTCTGCAGCGCCTGCACGACCGCCGCCACGTTGTTGACCGCCTGCTTCATCTTCTCGTGGTCGCCCTTGTAGGTTTGGGCAATCAGTTCGTCGATCTTGCCGTTGGAAATTTGCGCCAGAATGCGGTTGCCTTCGCCGATGGGCAACAGGATCGCGTCCAGCATTTCATTGATGCCCTGCACGATTTCCTTGTAAATGCCCTCAAACTGCTCCACTTTGCCGCGCTCCGCCAGACGGCCTTGCCGCGAGGCGTCGACCAGACGGAGGATTTCCCGAGAAACCAGTTGCACCTTGGAGTCTCCTGCGAGCGAACCGCCATTTCCCTCGGCAGCGCGCGGCTTTCGGCTTTGCTGTACAGCTTTCGTTGCCATAACTTCCAGCTCCTTTAATTTGAATTCGTTCACCCTGTGGTCTGCGGCTCTCAGTGGAGACGCCTTTGTTGAAATCGTTACTGCACGGTGCTTGCCTTTTCGCCCGAGCCAGCAAGACGTTTCCCGGAGCTCAAAAGCATCGCTTCACATAGCTCAGCCTCCCGCGATTGCGAACGCGGCGCGGCGCGTACACCGCCGCGTCCTCCGGTCGAGCGCGCTCCGGGAGACATGGTACGAATGGCTTCCCGCACCAAGCGGTGCGGATCGAGGATCAAGGCCACAGTTCCATTGCCCAGAATGGTGGCGCCCGACACCAGATCGACATGCCGGTAGAACCGGCCCAGGTTTTTGATCACGGTCTGGTGATCTCCGAGGACCTGGTCGACGACGAAGCCATAGCGTCCCGATTCGGTTTCCGCAACCATGATTTGCTCGCGCTCGGGTCTTTTCTCTTTCATGTCGAAATATTCCCGCAGCCGGATATAAGGAATGATTTCCCCGCGCACGTTGGCGACGTGCTTGCCATGGGCCTCCTCAATATCCTCACTCGTCAGCTCAATGCACTCGAGCGTGGTGGCCAGCGGCAGCACAAAATAAGCGCGCTCCACCCGCACTAGCAGCCCGTCAATAATGGCCAGGGTAAGCGGGAGGCGCAGGGTTACGGTGGTCCCAGCGCTGGGTTTGCTCGCAATGTCGATGGTTCCGCGCAGGCCTTCTACACTGCGGCGGACCACATCCATCCCCACACCCCGGCCCGACACGTCCGTTATTTTCTGTGCGGTAGAAAAACCCGGCGCCAGAATGAAGTTAAAGATTTCGCTTTCGCTGAGCTGCGCGTCAGCCGCGGCCAAACCCTTCTCGATGGCGCGCTCCCGCACCGCCGCGGCATTGATGCCGCCGCCATCGTCGGCCACTGTGATCAGCACGCTCGCGCCCGAATGCCGCGCCGCCAGATGAATGGTTGCGCTTGCGCGTTTGCCGGCTGCGAGTCGTGTTTCCAGCGGCTCAATGCCGTGATCCATGCTGTTGCGGATGAGGTGCATCAGCGGATCGTTCAACTGGTCGATCACGCTTTTGTCCAGTTCCGTGTCCGCGCCCTCGATGGTGAGTTCCACCTCTTTCTGCAGATCCCGCGCCAGGTCGTGGACCAGCCGGCGGAAGCGCTCAAAGGTCGCTCGAATGGGCAGCATGCGAATGCTGATGGAGTTCTCACGCAGAGCTGTGGTCAGGCGTTCGATCTCTTCCGACACCATCACCACTTCGGGATCTTCGTGGCGGGTGGCAATCTCAACCAGCCGGGCCTGTACCGTAACCAACTCGCCTACCAGGTTGACGAACTGATCGAGCTTGGTGGCGGGCACGCGAATGCTGGAGGCATTGTCAGGCGTGTCAGAAGCGCGGCGGCCCCACGGGGGATATTTCTTATCAGCAGCCTTCGGCGCCTCAGGCGCGGGAGTGGCAGCTGCGGCATTCGCGGCGACCGGCGTCGGACTTGGCGCGGTAGCGGATTCAATCGTCAGCTCACAGCTATCTTCGACAAAAATGAAAACATCGCGAATGGCCTCGCGACTGGAAGAGGTCGTCAGCACCATGTCCCATGTGACATAGCAGCGCTCCGGGTCCAATTCGCCAAGCGGAGGAATCGCGGCCATGCTGGCCTTTACGGAAAGGCTTCCTAATAGTCTTAGTTCGCGCAACAGCAGCAGAGGATTGGCCCCGTGGCGCATGAGGTCGGGTCCGGGGCCAAAGCGTAGGTGCCAGTCGCGGACCGCGTCCTTCGGGCGTCCGGGCAGAGAGGCCTGAGGCGGTGAGGTCTGCGGGGCTTGAGTCTCAGCCTTTCCGGTCAACTGCCGCAACTTTGCCAATATCCCGGCCGCGATAATCCCGCTCGCAACCTCTCCGCCGGCAGCCTCATCCAGCATGGCTTTGATCTGGTCAAGCGCTTCTAAGGAAAGGTTAATCAGTTCCGAACTGACACTCAGCCGGCCGTTGCGGACTTCATCGAAGGCATTCTCCAGGTTGTGGCTGAACGCCGCCAGCCCATCAAAACCGAACATCGCCCCCGATCCCTTGATGGTGTGCAGAGCGCGGAAGGCTCGTCCAATAAGTTCCTTGTCGCCGCGACTCTCATTGAGAGCCAGCAGAGCGGACTCCAGTTCTACAAGGATTTCGCGAGCTTCTTCGAGGAAGGTGAGCTTGTACTTGTCGATGACGTTATTTTTCGTCAAACCCAACCCCCAACATGAAACCCGCTCCCTGCGCTACTTCGCGGCCCCAGCGAAAGGAAAGTTTTCAAACCCGGCTTCGCCCACCGCCCGCAAGACATCCGGTGGAACCGGCGCGGCGAGTTCGAAGGCCTTGCCGGACCTGCGGGCTTCGCGCTCCGCAGCCCATAACAGTTGCAAGGCGGTGACATCCAATTCGGTCGCACACTCCAGATCGAGGCGCACCTCGGTTTCCGCCCCCAGAGCCTGCAGCAGAGCGGCCTTCAGTTCTGTCGCCAACCCAATGCCGATCTCACCCTCCAGGCGTATAAAACACAGAGCTCCGCCTTGATCGAGCGTTACCGGCATACCTGTTGTCTCAATCGGCTCCACTGGGACAAACTTTAATCTTGGTTATCAACACTCGTTGAAACGTACGTCGCTAAATGAGTGGGGTGCGAGTGGAGAACGGTGCAAGCGCTTGTCGCGTAGCTGCGACTATTCGCTTTTCTGTTTTGCGAGTCCTCGACCCGGAACACTAAAACCCTTTTTCGGCCGCGAGTTGACAGCCTCCGGTATAATCCCCGAGTTCTCCGGGGGTGGAGCATGGCACTCATCAATACGGGCCCCTTGCCGATTCAGTCGCTCAATATCCAAGTTCTTGACGCGCTCAAAGACCCTGCCAGCAGGCAAATCATCAACGATCAACTGAATACCGTGCTGCGCGCGACCCTGATTTCTTCCGCCAAGAGCCGCGCGCTGCCTGCGCTTGAGAGCCTGCTTGAGAATCTGCGCCCGGCGGACTTTGGGGCCGAGCAGAATTTGTCATTGAGAGACTTCGTTACCAAATACGCGACTCTTCCCACCGATCCGGCTGCGAACAAGGCAGCCCAGCGGGCAATCGCAACGCTTTCAACGTCCACGACGGTCGGCCAGTTTCTTGGCCTGAACCAGACTATTGCGGCAAGTCCGATTTTCAGCGGATTGGTGGCCCAGACGAATCTGGCGTCTTTGATGGCCACATCGCCCACGTTGGCGGCTGAGCCACTGCAAACGGATTTCATCCAGAAATATGCGAGTTTCCAGGGTTCGATCCAGGACTTTTGGAATCAGATCAATCAAGACGCGATTCTTAAAGCGGCGATTCCCGAGTTGCAGCTTACGATGCAGCTCGGGGTGCTCACGTTCAACAATTCCGCCCTGGTCTCTGCTCTACGAGCGAGTTACAAGCCGAACTCGATTCGCGACCTCACCAAAGTCAACGTTTCCACCCTTACGCAATTGATCACCTCACAGAAGATTTCAGTCCCGGCTGGTATTTCCGGATCGACACCAGCCGAGCAGATCGCCAACTATGCGAGCGGGATCGTAGCGCTTCTGCAGTTGGCGTTCCCCACGGACTACGTAGCTCAAGCGCTGTCGAGTTCCAAGGACACGACGTTGCAATCCGTCGCCAAACTTCTCGGAAACGCGCCCGATATTGACTTGCAATCAACGAACCTCGGTACGTACTTGAAACAGAATTCCGCTAAGGCATTCCAAGGGATTCCGGCTGATCAGGTAAATGCGGTTACGGCGCGATTGGAGGGAACTCAACGCGTTTATCGAATTAATCAACAGCCGAACGTCGCCGTGACGTTGCTCGAAGCCGGAATGGACTCGGCTGCGAAAATCACGGCCCTGGCTTCGTCGAGTTTTGTCGGCCGGTTTTCCGCGGCCCTCGGCGGGGACTCGGTGGCACAGTCGGTTTACGCCACTGCGAGTCACATCAGTGCCCAGACCCTAAACCTTTACAGCACGGTCCAAAGCGGCTTGAGAGATGTCAGTCCGCGGGTGATCGCAAATCCGAACTTGAACACTGCACAGGCGATCCAGCAACAGATTCCCGATTGGCAGACTCTTTTCGGACCGACGAGCTACTGCACTTGCGGCGAATGTAACTCCTTGTACGGGCCTGCGGCCTATTTTGTCGATCTTTTGCAGTTTCTGCGAAACTCGGCCCCCAACGCTGTGGGTAATTCGCCTCTCGACATTCTCATCGGTAATGCAGCCGCCAATCCAGTCATCCAGGGCCGGCGGCCTGATTTACAGTACACAAAACTCGACTGCCAGAACGCGAATACTCAGTGAATATCTAGTTGACACAGGTTAAGAATCCCGGTAGTAATGTTTGCAGCGGGTTCCAAAACGGGATACAAAGGGAACGTGTATGCGCGTATCGCAATTGAGCTTTCAGCCGGACGCTTTCTCCGCAGAGGCCAGCCAATGATAGACCCGGAAAAGTGGGCCGAACAGATGGACGGCGAGCTTCGACGCAAAGATGAAAGCGCCGCCGCGCAGGGAGAGGTTTTCCTTGCGAAGCGCAAGCTTCTGGACACACACACGCCCCTGCTCTGGAAGCAACTCGTTGCCTCATTGACCGATTTTGCGGCGGCTTTTAACAAGCGGCGCGGCAATACGCTCACTATCGAGGACGACGGCGGAGACCTGTTCTGCATTCGGCGAAGCAGCGATGCGGGAGCCGCGCTTCTTTCCGCCACCTTCTATCATCTCGAAAATCGAGTGGGAATACTAATTCAGCCCGGTAGCTGCTTCCGAAACTACACGGCAAAGGTAATTCCCGGAAGCGGTGAGGGGATCGTTTGCCTTGTCTGGGAGAACCCGGAAACGGGCAACAAGAGCCAGATTGCGATAGACGAAATCGCCAGCGCCGCCCTAGAGGAACTAATCAAAACGATCCCATGAAGGTTGACAAACAGAAGTTCGACGCGCTTCTAGATCGCATGATCCGAACCAAGCCCGTGAAACGCGAAGACGTGAAAACGGGGCGGAAGAGACTGTCTCAGGTGATCGAACCTAGAACGCAATCCCAGCCATCGCGGTAGTGTCCTAATTCGCGGCGGGGTCAGTTTTCTGAATTACTGGCGATCCGTTTCTTGTGGCGGGCATGAGCAGATGCCAATGCTGCCTCACGCTGCAACCGCGTGAACATCTTCGTGCCTTCTGTCTTACCGTACTTCTTGACGTAGCTTTCTAACTTTCGCATGAATGCAGATTCGCCCGGATGGGATCGGCCCGCAAGAGTACGACGGTCACCCAACGCGCTAGATCACCTATGCCCCAAGGGAGTGAGCATGGCTGTATCGACGGTCAACTGTGTGCCGTCCGCTAAACGGATGACGGCCTGAGTCTTGCCCTCAATACTGACGATGGTGACCTTCTGGCCGTCGTCCACTTCGTTCGGCGCGTACCACATCTGATCTTCGGCTTTCATGGCTGCAATTCTCTCACGTCTGGGGCCAGCTCTCATCAAAACTTCGAGGTGGCGTTAGCCAATGGAAGCCCTCGGAAGGGGTTATCGCGGCAACGTGAGTGTCGCCCCCGACACTCGCGCACTTGGGGATGAGCTTTACTGCCAGCGAGCTACCGCAGGCTTCGATCCAACTTGTAACGAAGACTCGCGCACCCTCTATTGGAATGTCCGGTCCGGTCGGCTTTCTGTAGTCGGAGAATTGGGGATCGTTCTCAATAAGCTCCTTTATTCCCGGCGGCGCTGCCAAAACGAGTTGTCCGGGACTGAGAAGGATGTTGTCCGCCTTCGGCTCCGCCTTGTTATTTCTATAGCGAAATTCCAGGTGCGCCGACTGAGGCCTGTGGTTGAAATAACCCGCGAAAATCAGCCTTGCTATGAGATCGTCATTTTCATCGTTGGGATCGCTTTCTTCCCAAGGGTCAAGTATCCCGTCCTTCCATCCCTGATCGAAAATGGGCGCTAGGTTATCGCCAAGCTTGTCCACGTAGGCCCGAAGATTCTTAAAGTTGAGATTGGCGAGGCGAGCTTTTTGTTTTGCGATTTCGGCAACTAGATCGAAAGAACCATCTGGGAGCTTGATGATCTCCCCCATTAGACCAACAGCGAGCATTTTGTCGGAGCCGACAATGCCGAATATCTTCTGGGCATCTTCTTTTGGCTCGTAGTCGGGCTTAGCGGGGTCGTTTCTCGCCCTTCCATCGGCGGCCATCACGTAGCCGAATTTCGTGTAGCACAGGGCTATTGCGGTCATGCCAGTCATGCGTGAACCTAGTAAAATCGAGCCGGAATATGAAAGTACGGTGCCTCTATCTTCGCTGCCGATCCATCGTGCGCCAGAGACGGTTTGACTTTGTTGGTGAGACACGGCATTCTCTCCTTACGGAGAGCGAATACCGCCGATTCACCCTTAAAACCTTCCGACTAGGATCAAAGAAACAGCCCCGACCGCGAATCGGGGCTGCCTCTTTTAGAACGGTTCCTCTGCTGGCTTCCCGATAAGCTCCCGGTACGGCATGGGCGCTTTCGCCGCCAGTTGCGAGACTCCGAGATCGAAGATCGTGGCATTCTTCCGATTGTTGAACCTAAAATCGAACTCCGCCAGATAGCGGTCAAGGTGTTTCACGGAAATCTTGTGGAAGCTGCCCACGATGCCGCGCTTGAGCAGGCTCCATGCGCCTTCGATGGTGTTGGTGTGAACCTCGCCGCGCACCCATTCCTCTGCCCGGTGATTCACCACGCCATGATGTGCCACGACAGAGGACAACGATTTGTAGGCGGCAAGCTCATCCGTCATTACGGTGCTGTCGGGATGCACGTTCTCTTGCACCATGCCCACCAAAACCTGTTTGCTGGCCGTGGGAATCTTCTTCGTGCGGACGCGCCCGCCGCGCTCTACCATCCCGGCCACGATGGTGGTCTGCCACGGCTCACGCTTGCGCCGTTTGTCGTACTTGCCGGAGATGTGGGTTTCATCGACTTCGACGATGCCCATTAGGGGATCACCGCCCTTCTCTTCCATCGCCTTGCGAATGCGATGGCCCAGATACCAAGCCGTCTGATACGACTTAATTCCGAGATGCCGCTGTAGCTGTTTCGCGCTCATGCCCTTCTTGGCCTGAGTAATCAGGGCCATTGCCAGAAACCACTTGTGCAAGGGCAGGTGGGAATCGTGGAAGAGAGTGCCGGAAGTGACGGAGAACTGCTGTTTGCAGCTTGGCTCCAAGCACTGATAGAGCCGCCGTGCCGCTTTCACTTTGTTCTGGGAAGTGGTTTCGATGCGGCTGATCTTGTCGCCGCCGCACGTCATGCAACGCACGCCGTTCGGCCAGCGCCGCCCTTCCAGATAGGCGATGCACTGCTCATCGGTGCCCAGCTTTTCGCTAATTTCGATGACGTTCATGGGTGCCTCTCAAGGACACCCCGATTCTCTCAGAATTGCCGTTCTGTGTCAAGCAGATATTCACTGAATACTCCGCTTCCTTATGTCGATCTGGTAAACGAAGTTCTCGAAAGCAATATCGCACTGGGAGGAAAGCTCGGGCAAACGACGGCCCATAACACTCAGTCTGACGCGACGGCTGCCGAATTGCGTGTGAATCCCGAAAACACGATCCAATTAGCCTACGATCTTCTGGCGCAGGCCGCGTATCCCCAATCGCTCCCCTACGACCGATTTCTTGATATTGCACGAACCTATCTGTCGTTTCTCGATGGAGACCGCCGGCAGGTTATTGAACGATTCGGCACGCGAGTCGCGCCGTTTGATACGGTTGGCACACTGGCGGCCGAGACGCTCGGATTGAGCCCGACTGAATTCAAGTTGATCGCCAACTGGGATCTGGCGTCGGGAAGCGCGACGACTCCACTTCCTCTCAACAGCTTGTACGTGGGGAACGCGCCAGCCAGTTCTCCGTGGGAGACGNNCAGCTTGACGTTTGACGATCTCGTCCACCTTCTTGAAGCGGAGTTTATCAATCCAGGACAGACGATTTCCTTAACGGGGGCGGGCGGTTGCGACATCACGCAGACCGTCATCAGTCCCTTGGACGACTCTGCTCTCTCAAGGATCTATCCGTTTCTTCGGCTTTGGAAGAAGCTTGGGTGGTCGATGTCCGATTTGGACAAGTTCCTACGTGTGTTTGCCGCAAACGGGGTCAACGGCGGATGCCTGCTGGCATTGGCAGATTTCGTCTGGCTCCAACTGCGCTGATCTTCAGCGCCATATTGAATTCCGATCCGCCCCCTGCGATTCGATTCAATCGCGACATTCCGCCCAAGCTGGAAGACATCATAAACAAAGCGCTGGAGAAAGACCGCAATCTGCGCTACCAAAGCGCGGCGGAGATGCGAACGGATTTGCAGCGGCTGAAGCGGGATAGCGAGACGGGAAGAGCGAGAGCAGCGAGTTCCGGAACAGCAGCGCCCGCGCAGGAAACCGGCTCTCAAGTTGCAACCCAGCCGCCGTCGCCAGCCACGGGCTCCTCTCAGACACTTGCTCCGTTTCCCTCATCGAGCGGCATGAAGGTCGCCGAGTTCCGCGGCGCGGGCAGGAAACTCTGGAATGTTTTGATCCCCGCCGCCGTGGTACTTATCGCGGTTGCGATTGCGGGAGTGTTTTATTTCCGCTCACGCTCGACCAAGCCTGCAACTGCTCTGACCGAGAAAGACACCATCGTCCTCGCCGATTTCGCCAACAGCACGGGCGATCCAGTCTTCGACGACACGCTCAAGACGGCGCTTAGCGTTTCCCTGCGGCAATCGCCTTTTCTGAATGTACTTTCCGACAGCAAAGTGGCGAAGACCTTGCAACAGATGACCCTTCCGGCGAGTACGAAACTCAGGCCCGAGGCGGCCCGAGAGGTTTGCCTGCGGGCGGGAAGCAAAGCCTACCTTGCCGGATCAATAGGCAGTTTGGGCAGCGAATATGTGCTGGGATTGAAAGCGGTGAATTGCCAGAACGGCGACACGCTGGCCGAGCAGCAATTAACGGCGGCATCCAAGGAAAAGGTGCTGGACACGCTGGGCGAGGCGGCATCAAGATTGCGAGGTGAACTGGGCGAATCGCTGGCGACGGTGCAGAGATTCGATGTTCCCCTGGCCGAGGCTACCACCTCTTCGCTGGAAGCTCTGCAAGCCTACAGCCTCGGAGTGAAGGCTACCCGTGAAAAGAGAGCGTCCGCTGCGCTACTTTACGACCAGCGCGCCATCGACCTCGATCCGAGCTTTGCCCTGGGATACCGGGCAGTCGGCGGCGATTACGACAGTCTGGGACAGTCCGGGCGGGCGAGTGAGTATTACACCAAAGCTTTTCAGCTGCGAGACCGTGCCAGCGAGAGAGAAAAGCTGGATATCGCCGCCCATTACTACACCAACATTACCGGAGAATTGGAGAAGGCGGCACAAACCTATCAGCAGCGAATCACAAGCTACCCGCGGTCATTTGCAGCGTATGGCAATCTGGCCAACGTTCATGCTGCGGAGGGAAAGTACGAGCAAGCAATGGAGGAAGCCCGCGAAAGCGTACGTCTTGATCCCGGTGACGTTGGCGGCTACGAAAACTCCGCCAACATTTCGCTCGCCCTGCAGCGATTCGATGACCCGAAGCAGACACTTGAGCAGGCGGAAGCGCGCCATCTGGATGACTTCATCATGCGCGATTGCCTGTACGCTTTGGCTTTCCTTCAGCGAGACGATTCAGCCATGGCGACGCAACAACAATGGTTTGCGGGAAGGCCGGACGAGTATTGGGGCACTTCGCTGCAAGCCGAAACTGAGGCTTATGCGGGCAAACTGCGCCGCGCACAGGAACTCACCAGGCTTGCCGTGAACTCCGCGATTCGCGCTGACAACAACGAAAGTGGAGCGATATGGCTGGAGAATTCGGCTGTGCGCGAAGCGGCGTTTGGCAATTTCGTGGACGCGACGGCCGCAGCCACGCAAGGCTTGAAGCTGGCTCCGGCAAGTCCGGGAGCAATGGCGGAAGCCGCGCTGGCATTTGCCATGGCAAACGACGGCGCTCATGCTGAATCTCTGGCGCGGGTGCTAAATCAGCGGTTTCCACTCGATACCCAAATGCAATCGCTGTGGCTGCCCGCGATTCATGCGCAACTTGAATTGAACCAAAAAAAACCCAGGGCTGCCATCGATCTATTACAAGCCGCCATCCCGGTCGAATTTGGACAAATTCCGTTTGTTACGAATCTTTCCTGCCTTTATCCCACCTACATTCGCGGCGAGGCCTATCTCGCGGCTGGACAGGGCAACGCTGCCGTTGTCGAATTTCAGAAGATTCTCGACCACGGTGGCATCGTCTGGAACTGCTGGACGGGAGCGTTGGCACATCTGGGCGTGGCTCGTGCCAACGCTCTGCAAGCAAGAACTTCGCAGGGAGCGGATGCCGATGCCGCCCGAGTGCGTGCGCTCGCCGCCTACAAAGATTTCCTAACGCTCTGGAAAGACGCCGAGCCCGACTTTCCCATCCTGAAGCAAGCCAAAGCGGAGTATGCAAAGCTGTTAGCGCTATCGCTCGATTGATAAGATCGGTGCTCCGACATGTTGTTCCGGAGCCACCTGCTCTCGGGCGGGAGCACTGCAATAGTCCTTCCATGACGGGAAAAGTAATTGCTGTTTGGCAATCGCTTCCGGAGGCGAACCCTCTGGCGAGGTAAGAAATGCAAGGAACTTCTCTTGTATTCCCACCGTGGGGTTGAATTCATCCAGCCAAAGGAATTGCCCTTCCTCATTGACCTCAAGGAACCACCACCTGCCGTTAGCATCCACCGCAAAGTCGAAGCTGCCAAATGTGATTCCAGCTCTCTGGGCGAAGGCGAGCACCGCCCGCTCGACAGCAAGAGGCGTGGCAATGCTCTCGACGGTGACCAGGCCTTGGCCCACATCCTGACGCCAGTCCAGAGATCCCTTGGGGTTATGGAGAGAATAGGAGAATACAGCCGTACCCATGAGCACCATTCTCACATCGAAATCCTTGACCACCATCTCCTGATATATAGCCGGTGCATAGGTGAGCACTTCATCCTCGGGTAGCATGTGCGCGGTAATTTCAAATGTTTCCGTCACCGCGAGTGCCTCACTATCCTGATTTTTCCAGATGTGCGGAAAGAAAGCTTTACAGACCATTCGGCTGCCAGATTCTTCGATAAATGCTCTCACTTTCGCCGGAGAATTGGAAATCAAAGTACCGGGAACATTCATCCCACAGCTTCTCGCCAGAAAGAGCTGTACGGACTTGTTATTAATAAAACGTGAGGCGGAATATTTATTGATGCACCTTACGGGCAGGCACTCCAGCATGTAAAGCGTGGAAAGTGAAAACCATCGGTACTCGCCATCAGCGAAATTCTTGTCGGGCTCAGCGACATTTGGATTGGTGATGGGAGGGTTTGTGCGGCGAATCCATACGACGTCTCCCGGGTCTACGGAATAAGGGCCCAGGTTAAGGCGGGTGCTTTTATGGAAAGAAATGGATGCCTGGCGTTCGTCGGTCCAGGATAGTCCAGCCCAGCAAACTACAGTGTATCTCGCTTGTTCGAGAGCCCATTTCAAAGGAGCCGTGTGATTGTCATTCTCGAAAGCCACGATCACGATCTTCATCGCACCTCCATGCCGCTCATGTGGCAGGTGGCGTCCGTAGACGCCACCTTGCCTCACCTCTTAGCACTCTCCGATGTCGCCATCGGGTTGTTTTGTATTAGGGTCAAACGAGCAGACGGTGGTTGTGTGGACTCCGCCACTCACATGTTCCATCTCTTCCGGAGTGAGTTCGCGAGCACCGCTACGGCTGAGTACGCGTTTTGTTTCGTGGTTCTTCATATTTTCCTCCGACGAAACGGCTTTTGACGATTCGTCTGTGTTGTAGCCAGGGACGGGCTGGCCAGAATTTTCCGTCCACTAGCTTGGGGCGGAGCGGTGCCCGCCAGGGCACCACGTCGCTTTTACTCCTAGCACTCTCCGACGTCGCCATCGGGTTGTTTTGTGTTGGCGTCGAAGGTGCATACGGTGTTTGTGTGTATTCCGCCACTCACGTACTCCATCTCTTTCGCAGTGAGTTCGCGAGCAGCGGTGCGACTAAGTACACGTTTCATTTCCTGGTTTTCTCTTTGGTTAGCCATCGCCGTCCCTCTGTCCTGTGCTCGGGTTAAAGGTAATGACGTTTGTGTTTTGCGGCCCACTGCCGCTTACTTGTTCCAGCTCATGAGGAGTTAATTCGCGAGCGCCAGTACGGCTAAGCACTCGTTTGTCGTCAGCTTTCATCGTCCCTCCTTTTTATGGGGTTGTTACACTTACAGTCGTAGTGTTCAAACCGTCCACCATGGATCGCGCGGTCATGCCGGCCACAGTTCCGGAGTTTTCTTGGCTATGGCGTTGGCCAGAGTATCCCAATGAAATCACCCTGTCGGCGCTGGCAATGGTATCTGGCCGATGCGCCGCAAACACACGCGTCATACGCAGACTAGAAAGCATGCACACTATTTGCTTTTCCATGGGCACGTCCATATGACTGGTTGCCTCATCCAAGATCAATATGGATGGCTCTTGGTAAACAGCGCGGGCGAGCAGAAGTCGCTGTTGCTGGCCTCCGGAGAGGGCCGATCCCATATCTCCGACCAAGGTGTTGTAACCCATTGGCATGGCCTCAATCTCCCGATCCAGACAAGCCACGCGGGCGCACTCTCGCACCTTCGACATATCGGGAACATCGGAAGCGAATGCGATGTTATCCGCGATGGTGCCGGCGAACAACATGTCATCCTGGAGCACAAAGCCAACTTTGCCCAGCACCGCCGTGCGGCTGGCGCAAACCGAGCGTCCGTCAATAAGTATGTCGCCCTGCTGCGGCCGAAGCAGACCGGCGATTAACTTCAGCAGCGTCGATTTTCCAGCGCCCGAAGGGCCTGTAATTGCCACACACTCGTTCGCCTCAATCCGGAAGCTTACGTTTTCCAGGAGCCACGGTTCCACGTCTGAATAACGAAAGTAAAGAGACCGCACTTCTATGCCGGTTCCCAGGTTTTCGATCGAAGCCGGCTCCATAAGTTTCGGCTCGGGCTTTGCAAAGACTATGTCGGAGAGCCTCTGCACTTGCAGAGAAAGCATCCTGAACTCAAAGATGCGGTCCACCAGCGCGATCATCCGAGCCTTGAATTGCTCCTGATAGGCGACGAAAGCGAAGAGCATGCCTATGCTGAAAACGCGATTGAGAACGAGAATCACTCCCAGCCACACCACCAAAACGGATTGAATGCCGAAGATCAATGTGTTGGCCGACTTAAAAGCGATTTGCAGCTTTTCCGTGGAAACCTGGGCATTCGTTGTATCCACGAGCAGGTTCATCCATTTGGTTTTTCGCAGATCTTCCCGGCCAAAAACTTTGATCGTGCGGATTCCTCGCAAGGTTTCAATAAAATGACTTTGTTGTCTGGCCAGATTGACGATGTGTTCTTCGCCGGCACACCGCAGGCGACCATAGGCCATTCTTCTCAACAACACATAAATCACAACGGCGCCAACAACCATAGCGGCAAGCCGTGAACTATAAACGAACATGACCCCGAGCACTAAGAAGGAGATAAGGCCGTCCAGCAGAGCCTCAATGAAGTTATTGGACAAAGTACGCTGAATGGCCTCAGCGCTGTCAAAACGCGAAATAATGTCGCCTAAGTTGCGCTTCTCAAAAAATGAAACAGGGAGTCGCACCAAGTGAGAAAAAAGCCTGGCATACCACCGAAGTCGTAACTCCGTACCGAAGTACAGAGTAGTCCAACTGCGAAGGGCTCCCAGCAGCGTCTGCAGTCCAATGAGCAGGACAAATCCGACGCCCAGAGTGAAGAGCAGTCCGCGATGCTTGCCATTGACAACCTTATCGATGGACAGCTGAAGGAACAATGGACTGACAAGCGAGAAGATTTCGAGGAGAAAGGCGAGAAAAAACACCTGGGCTAGCGCGCGCTTCAGTCCGGTCATGTGACCGGTGAGGTCGCCGATGCGGAGGGGACGGGTCTCACCTTCCTGCTGAAAAGACGCGGTGGGTGTCAATTCTAACGCGACGCCCGTAAATTGCCGGCTAACCTGGGCCAAAGACAGGCGCCTCGGCCCCAACGCGGGATCGTGAATGAAGACGTACTTAGAATTAGCTTTCTTAAGAACCACAAAATGGTCCATATTCCAATGCAGAATGCATGGAGTTTGAAGGTTAGGCAACTCCTCAAGCTCCAAGCGCAATGGCCGAGCAGTAAACTCAAGAAAGCTTGCGAAGCGGATAATGTGCGCTAGGGTCGCGCCGCGAAGAGATACGGAAAAACGCTGCCGCAGGGAAGGCAAATCAACGCCCTTGCCGTAGTATCCGGCAACCATTGCTAAGCAAGCCATGCCGCACTCGGCAGCCTCGGTTTGAAAAACCATGGGCAGCTTGTTCCGGAAGAATCCAGGAAGACTCATCGCGCCACCCTTGAGATTGTTTGCTGAACTGTCCGCTGCGAAAAATGCGATTGTCTGCTGTAGCGAGCCCAACAGAGAAAGCAGAAGATGACGAGGGCGACGGAGAGGACTAACACTGCAAGAAAGGCGATGGAGAAGGGCCGGATGCAAATAATCTCCCCGCAGACTTGCTGACGCTGAGCGGCGACTGCCTCTTCTCGGAACAAAGGAAGAATAGTGGTGCTACTCGGGACTGGCCCGCACTCGGAAGGTGTCTTGGGGGAAACCATCTTCCATTTCCGGTGTTGTTCACAACTAACTCAGTATTTGACCGTACATCGTAGAGCGCTGAAAGTCCAGCCTAGCAAGAAGCTTGTCGCAGCGAAAAACACAATAGCCTGATCCAAGCCTCAGTAGAAAACGTAACTATGATCTTAGCGAAAGTAGTAAGAGAAGTGTTAGTCGGTCCTGCAAGCGCGAATAACATCCGCGACCGGCATAGTAGTCTCCTGAGTTAACACCAATGAGGGACAAGTTATCAAAACGGCAGGCGGATGTCAAAAGATTCGGAGCAGGATGGTGCATGGCTTTGCACAGCTATATATCGGGACCAAAGACAGCAAATACAACCGAGCTGCGGGGCTTATTGTGCAGCAGCAAGGGCAGTCTTGCGTTGTTCAGGGCTCATTTGTCGGACCATCAACCCGATCTTCGCTATTTTCTCCATTTCCGCCGCCGACCGCCCCGAAATCAATAGCAGTTCGTCGGCGAACTCGCGCAGCACCGGAAATTCAAGAAGGCTTCGCACGGATAGCTCGATGCGAAAATAGTCATTGATTCGAGAGATTATGCGAAGCGCGACCAACGAATGTCCGCCAAGGTCGTAAAAGTTGTCCCACACTCCGACCCGGTTGGCTCCCAGCATCTCCGTCCAAATGTCGACGAGCAATTCCTCGACGACGCTAATAGTTTCCGGCTGGTCCTGCGGTGTCTTCAGCGATGTCTTTCGATCCACTCTCCCATTCGCCTTCGCCAAGTGTTCTATGTAGCCCTGCAGTATTTCCTGCGTGATGGGAGGACGAGGCATGCCTTCTGCTTGCAGCAGGCGATCGGTTTCCAGGTCCATTTCGAAGCCCGCTCCACCGCTGGCATTTCTTGGAGCCGGCTTCTGCGCGGCTGCTGGATAAAAAATCTGCGCAGCCTTAATGTCCTCAATGCCATTACACTGCAACCACCACTTTTCAAAAGGCACTTTCTGCAAGGGGAACCCGGAGGCCTGGCCCCAAGAAAGCAGACTCTCCCATAGGAGACTGAGGCTCACGGTTTTCTCATTCACCAGATTGACGGAACGTCCCAGCATCTCGTCGCGGAGTGAGAGTGCCAGGATGGCGCGGCTGACGTAATCCACCGGCAACATATTGAGATCGAGGCTAAAGTCGGCATCTGGAACGCAGCCGAGCTGCAGGCATGTTGTGATGAACCGTGAAACAATATCCTGCGAGTTGCCAGCTCCGGTTTGCGGAGAGCCGGAAACCAAGCCCAGCCGGTAAATAGCCGCGGGGACCCCGCGGGACTGCGCTATGCGAACCAGCTTTTCCGCAACCCACTTGCTTTGGCCATAACCGGATGGAATGTCCCGCCATCTTTCCAACAGCGCTTGCTCCGTTTCTTTTTTTTCCGCATCGAGAAGCGGTGGGAATACCGAGAGAGTCGAGATGTAATGGAGAGTCTTCCGGCGTCCCACGCAAGCCATTCTTATGATCTCCTGGGTTCCAAGCACATTGGCAGGCTTCATAAGGTCGTAAGAATAAACGGAATGTACCATCGCACCGCAGTGATACACAGCATCGATGATGTTTGCCATGGTTTCGAACTGCTCGGTTGAGAGGCCGAGCATTGGCTTCGACAAATCCCCCGCAACAGGAGCGATGCGGGCTGACGTGGCCGCGTCCCACAGACCGAATGACTTCAGCTCTGCGCCGATCCTGGCCATTCCTTGTTCGATGGTGGAAGTCCGCACCAGGCAGTGCACCGTGGCCGAGGTGCGCTTCAACAATTCAGCCAGCAAGAAAGAACCAACAAAGCCGGAGGCTCCGGTTAAGAAGATGTTCTCAGCAGGAGTCGACGCCGGCGTTTGGCAAACGGGCACGATATTTGCGTCTAAAATCGCTTCTGCGCTTAGATTGCGAATGACGGTGGGGAGCTGTTCACCGATGTGGCTTTCAAGCAGATTAATTCCGCCGACGGGTTGCTCGGGATCGGTTGCATACGCAGTAAGCAGGCGCACAAAGGCTCCGCTCAGCCGCTCCACCACATTGGCGCTGAAGTGGTTCGGATGGTAGTCAAAACTCACACGCAACTGTCGGCCAGGACTAACGATCGCAATCAAAGGATAATGAGCCGTGCCTTCGACATTTAAATCCATCAGCCGCACGCCAGAAGGTTGCTTCTCGGCTTCCAGGTCGACCGGGAAGTTCTCGAAGACCACAAGGGTGTCAAACAACTCCTTCAGACCAGTTAATTTTTGCAACTCCAGCAGCCCCAGGTATTGATGAGGGAATAGCCGCGACTGTTCCTGGTTCACGCGGCGAACCAGCTCGCCAAACGAATCGCCGGAACGCAGGCGCACGCGCGTCGGAAGAGTGTTGATCAAAAGTCCGATCATGGTTTCAATGCCCGGGATTTCCGGATAGCGGCCGGAAACTGTGCTGCCGAATACCACATCTTCCCGGCCGGTCATACGGGACAGCAAAACAGCCCAGGCACTCTGAATCACGGTATTCAGGGTCAAACTGTGGGCACGAGCCTGGTCCGTCAGACGCTGTGTAAGTTCCGTATCGAGAGCAACCCGAATGCGTTCAGGCATTTTTGCCTCGCCCAGGGAAGGCAAAGGACTCAACCGCGTGCCTTCTTCAAGTCCGGCCAGTGCTTCTCGCCAGGCGGCTTCGGCTGCGCTGCGGTCGCGTCCAGCCAGCCACACGAGATAGTCCCGGAATGGCTTGACCTCGGGTAAAGCGGCCGGGGTACCCTGCTGCTCATAAATCATCAACAACTCACGCACCAGCAACGGCACCGACCATCCATCCATCAGGATGTGATGGGTCGTAATCAGAAGGCGAGATTCTTCCGGTCCGCAGCGAACAAGGACAAACCGAAACATCGGCGAAATGCCTGGATTGAAGCGAACCAAACGCTCTTGTCGCAAAAATTCAGCCGACTTACTTTCGCGTTCAGGCCCATCCAGCGCGGAGAAATCTACCGAGCTCCAGGTTAAAGAAAAGTCCTTCGGAATGATTTGCACTGGCCGGTCCAACCCGGCGTGTTTGAAAGCGGCGCGCAGATTGGGGTGTCGCCTCAGCAAGGTGTTCGCCGCTTCGCGAAGAGAATTTTCGTCGACTCGGCCTTCCAGCGCAACCCCGATCTGGATGGCGTAAATATCGGGTCCTCCAGCATCGTAAAAAATATGGAAGAGCATTCCTTCCTGCACGGGCGAGAGCGGCAATATGTCGTCAATAGCTCCGCATTCGCTTTCGAGTTGTTCAATCTCAGCTTGCGAGAGCGCGACCAGCGGCACATCCGAGGGGGTGAGTCCTCCAACTCCGGGCTGGGCGCTAAGACGAACGAGCGCCTCCAGTACATGGAACCATCCTTCTGCCAGGAGTTGAACCTCATCCTTTGAAAAGATCGATGGCATCCACGTCCAGATCGCTCTCAGTTCGGGACCGGCGGATCGCTCCAATACCATGGAGTCGATTTCAAGGGCATGATGAAAGGGCATGGCTGGATCCATGCCTCCACTGATCGATTCGGAGGAGGACCAATCGGCGGCTTCGGAAGCGGGAAAACGTCCGAGGTAGTTAAAGTCGATTTGCGATTGAGGCAGAGCGGAGAGAGCCTGCGCAGTTTCAGTATTCAAATAACGCAGGAGCCCGTAACCGACTCCGTTATCTGGAATAGTTCCGAGTTGCCGCTTGATTGACTTGAGGGCGGTAGCCAGCCCCCTGCCTCCGGAGCAAGCTTCTTCCAGGTCCAGCTGGCCGATATCAAGCTGGACAGGAAATATGGACGTAAACATCCCCACTGTGCGGGAAAGATCGACGTCAGGAATTCCTTCGCGTCCGTGCCCTTCCAGGTCGATGAGAAGAGATGTAGCTTTTGTGGAGTTTAGCCGCCGCCACTGCAACGTGGAGAGAACGAATGCGGTGAGCAGGATGTCATTGATCCGAGCATGGAATGCAGCCGCAACCCGGTTCAGCAGAGAAGTAGTGACTGCAGCAGGCAGGGTAAGAGAAAGCTGGCGCAGGGTGCCAACGGTATCGGGAGAACGATCTTTTTCGCGGCTGGGCACGAACTGTTCTGCGTTTTTCAACATCCCGGTCCAGTAGGCGAGTTCGGCGGTTCGGGCGGGGTTCATCGCTTCCCGGTGCAATCGTTCGGCCCAACCGCGGAATGAGAATGGAGATGGCTCGATCACAGGAGGTTTGCCGGCTGCGATGGCCGCCCAGGCTGAAGCCAAATCGGGTAACAGAATTCGCCATGACACCCCATCTACCACCAGATGGTGAATGGTCAGCAGTAAACGGCCGGGGAAATCGGGGCCGGCATCAAACCATACGGCCTGCAACATGACTGCGTTCTCAGGGGACAATCGCGTTTCGGCTGCCTCGGTCTCCTCGGCGATCACTTCCCTGGGCAGATCGCCGAGCCCGGCAACGTCGATTCTACGCAGGCACGATGCGGCACTCACCGTTCCCTGCGGTTGAACTTCCAACTTCCATTCCTCACTGCCGCCGTTTGCACCGGTGAAACGCAAGCGCAACGCATCGTGATGATCGAGAATCGCCTGCAAGGCTCGTAACAAGGCGTCATGCTTGAGACCTGCCGGGACTTGCAGGAACGAAGACTGAGAGAAGCGACGCAGCGAGCCACCCTGCTCAAGGAACCAGTACAGGTTGGGCATCGGCGGCATTGCGCCTACTCCATTCTCGGGTGCGGCGGCCGCGGCCGCTGGCGCGACCTGGGAAACGCGGGCCAGAGCTTCCAGCGTCGGCTGCTTGAAGACATCGCCTAAGTTGACGATCACACCGGCCTGCCGGGCGCGGCTGACCATTTGCATGGCCATAATGCTGTCACCGCCCAGAGAGAAAAAGTTGTCGTTCAAACCTACCTGCGGGAGGCCGAGCACCTGCATGGCGAGCGAACATAGAATCTCTTCCTTCGGAGTGCCCGGTGCGCGGAGTGGAGCTGCACCGATGACTTCAGACGCCGGCAAAGCCCGGCGGTCCAGCTTGCCATTGGAATTCAAAGGCAAGGCCGCAAGCACAGTAATAAAGGAAGGAACCATGTAGTCCGGCAACGAATGGGTTAGCGAGTCGCGCAATTGAGCCGTGTTGATGCCGTTATCTCCCGCGGGAACCACATAAGCAACGAGCCGCTTGTCGCCAACCCGGTCCTCACGAACAATCACCGCCGCCTGGGCCACGCCGGCGCAGTTTGTGAGCGCCGCCTCAATTTCAGCCAGTTCGATGCGATAGCCTCGGAGCTTGACCTGCTGATCCGATCTGCCAAGGAATTCCACTTGCCCGTTTTGCCGCCAACGGGCCCGGTCGCCGGTACGATACATGCGCTCGCCCGAATCGCCGAACGGGTTGGGGACGAAACATTCCGCCGTAAGGTCAGGCCGCTTCAAATATCCCCGGGCCACTCCGGCGCCGGCAATGAACAACTCACCGGGAACGCCTATTCCAGCCGGTTTGAAACTGGAATCAAGGACGTAGATCTGGTGGTTGTCCATGGCGCTACCAATGGGAATATTGCCCGTCACCTTCTCGAAGCCGGAGATCGCATGGTGGGTGGCAAAGGTGGTGGTTTCTGTGGGACCGTAGCCATTCGAAATTAGAGTGTTGGGGCAACGATCGCGCACCCGCTGAACTGCGTCAGCGGAAACAACGTCCCCGCCGACCCATAATTCGCAAACGGCGGAGAAGCAGCCTGGGGCCTCCTGGGCGAGAACGTTGAAGAAGCTGCTGGTGAGGAACAGACAAGTAACCTTCTCTTCTTTTAATAAGCGATTAAGAACGGCGATGTCCAACTCACGCGATGGCGCGATGATGACCTGTTTCCCTTGCGACAGCGGAACCCACATTTCGAAGGTTGACGCGTCGAACGCAGGGGAAGAATGAAACAGCACTCGATCCAGACTTCCTTCTCTCCAGCAGCGGTCGAATGCCAGGCTCACAACATTGCGGTGGGTTACGCCCACGCCTTTCGGCGTCCCGGTGGAACCCGAAGTGTACATAACATACGCAAGCTGGTCTGGATCGACCACGACCTCGGGATCGTTATTATCTTCCGACAAGAGGGAATTGTCCTCGGCATTAATAACTTCAATCTCGGGCAGCACGAGAGCACGATCTGCCGTGGCCCGGTCAATGAGAAGTACGGAGGCGCACGCGTCTTCCATGATCCGGCGCATGCGCTCCATGGGATATGCGGGATGCAGCGGCAGGTAAGCTCCGCCGGCCTTCAAAACAGCAAGCGTGGCGACTACCGTCTGGACGGACCGCTCCATCAGGATCGCTACCGGAGTTTCCGATTGAATGCCGCTCTTTCGAAGCCTGTGAGCGAGACGGTTGGACTGCTGATTGAGTTCCGAGTAGGTCAACTGACCCTGCGGCGACCGCAGAGCAATGGCATCTCCACTCCGGGCAACCTGTGTGGCGAAGCAGCCGGGAATTGTCTGAGTGGATGGATATGGGGCCGAGGTGTTATTCCAATCCACGAGTATCTGTTGCCGCTCACTGCCGCTGAGCAATGAGAAGTCGCGCAGTCGCCATCCGGGATTGACCACCGCCTGCTCGAACAGGCGCTGAAAGTGCAGCATCATGCGCTCGGCTGTGGAACGTAGAAAGAGGTCGGCAACGTAATCCAGAACAACGATGGCGGAATCGCCGTGGTCGTTTACTCCGAAATTGAGGTCCAACCAGGCGGAACGATAAAAAATATCAAAGCCCTCGACCGTCAAGCTTCCTTGGGCCTGGGGAGCACCCTGAAGATCGTTGCCAAAAGAATACGAGCTATCTAGCAGAGGGGAACGGCTGGGGTCGCGCTGCGCTCCGAGCTTGTTTAAAAGAAACTCGAAGGGGAGATCGGAGTTGGCCAGAGCTTCCAGGGTGATCGAGCGGGTACGCTGCAACAACTCGAGAAACGTCGGATTGCCCGACAAGTCCAGACGGTACACGATGGTATTGAGAAAATAGCCGATCAGAGACTGAGTTTCCCTGTGCCTGCGCGTGCTGACCGGCGTGGCAACCGGAACATCGTCTTGGCCGGAGTATTCCCGCAGGAGCATGGCAAAGAGCGCAAGAAAACCGGTGAACCGGGTCATGTTCTCGGAAGCCGTTAACTCCTTAAACTTCAGCCATGGCGTTTCTGAAACGACCCATAGAACACGGTCGCCGCGAAAACTCCGCGAATGGGGGCGTGGCATGTCTGTTACCAGATCGAGGCGTGGGAGGCCGGCAAGCTTACGAGTCCAATAGTCTGTCTGCCTGGCTGGTTCGTCGGACTTCATCCAGTTATCCAGCCAGAAGGCGAAATCGCCGTACTGAATCGAGAGTTCAGGAAGCGGAGAAGGTAATCCGTTGGAAAAGGCTTGGTAGAGAGTGAAGAGTTCGCGGTCAAATAAGTCGTACGAAACAAAATCCGTAATGATGTGATGCAGCGTAACCACCAGCGCGTGCTCGTGGTCGGTGACGCGGTAGAGGCTTGCTCGAATCAAAGGACCATTCACGATGTCAAAGGGCCGGCATATGTTGGCCGTAATCAGGGTCTGCAAACGATCTCGCCGGTTTTCTGCAGGGAACTCAGGAACGTCGACACGTTCCAGTGGAATCTGAAGGTGGGGGGCGACCAGTCCCTGGGGCCTGCCATCCGCTTCGGGAAGCGATGTGCGCAAATTTTCGTGGCGACGGACAATCTCATTGATGGCACGCTCCATCGCGGCAACATTCAACCCCCCTTTCAACAGATAGGAATGGGTATGGTTGAAGTAATAGACATTCGGATCAGCCTGATGCTGAAGCCAAAGATGCTCCTGCTCGGCGGTGAGCGGATATGCCGGGCCGGGACGGCGCGTGATCACCGCGCTGGACTTGCCGGCAGCGCCCTCGCCCCGCAATCGCTTCTGCAGCATTTCGCGCTGGGCCGGAGTAAGCCGGGAAATCCGAGCTTGCTGGGCAGATGATTCGATAGTTTGAACTTCAGGGTTCATGTGACCTCAGGGAGCCGCAGCGGCTCATTCTTCCTCTGTCTTCAACTCTCTTTAACTCTCAGAGCAATGTAATCCGGTATCGGAGGAACAGAAGCCGCTGCATGCTCCAGAATCTGGACGCCGCCTCTGCTCTCGATTTCCCTAAAGCCGGCGAACTTATAAGTGACATACATCATGCGGTTGCGTTCGTTGGACACGAACTCCGCGAGGAGTCTGACGCCGGAATCTCGCGCCCGCCCGAGGATGTGATTCAACATGATCGTCCCCACACCTCGGCTCATTACCCGGCAGGACATCAGCAACAGCTTGATGATCCACACTTCAGGACTACGTTCCACCAGGGCGAGACCTATTTTTCCGTAGCTGCCAAACTTGTCTACCAACTCAGACATGAGCAAGAGATGGCGCGGTGAGCGCCGGAGTTCTTCCAACTCCTGCCGGGAAAAGGTGCGGCCCGTAGTGTTGAGCTGATGGGTTCGGTTGGTAAGCTCTTCGGCCCGCGCCAGGTCTTCGGCACCCGCCGGTGAGATGGTGAACTCCATGCCAAGCGTCGCGAGGAATTCTTCCTGTGGCCCGGTGAATGTCTCTTCCGTCTGTTTGCGGTGCATGTCGCCCAAATACATAAGGCGCCTCATGCTTGACTCCGCCGTAACGCTGGCGGGCATCAGTTCCGGCATCTGCACTAGATCGGGGAGTCGGGTATGGTCCAGGCAGAGGACCTGCGGCAGTGCAGCTTGAACTTCTGCGAGTTCGAAGGGTTGATCGTCAATGAAGCAGATGCTTTCGAGACCAATGTTCAGACTCTCTGCGATCGTGAGAATGGATGCCGCTTTGGAGCCCCAATGAATCTGCGGATACAAGAAATATTCTTCCAGCCCCAGCTCACGCAGCCTGGCCAGCGCGGTTTCCGCGTGATTGCGGCTGGCGAGGGAGTGCAGAATGCCACGAGCATCGAGGGTGCGGATGATATCCCTTACGTTGTCGCGCAAACCAACCTCGTCGCCTTCCAGCAGGGTTCCTTTCCACAACGTGTTGTCCAAGTCCCATACGACGCACTTGACCTTCGCTTTTTTCGCGGGCGCAATTGCTTCGCCCTCGGGTCTGGCTTGAATTCCGAGTCCAGTCATAAATTGTCTTAGGTGCGAACGAACGCGTCCTCTGAAATATCTGCATAAGCGCTTTGTGCAATGCTTATCTCCTGGATTTCATTGCTCCCTTCAATAATCTCCATGATCTTGGCATCGCGATAAAACCGTTCCAGCGGGTATTCGCCACTGCATCCATTCGCCCCGTGTATCTGAACGGCGTCACGGGCAGCATCGGCCGCCATCCTGCAAGCAAAGTATTTGCCGATCGATGTTTCGAGGATCGACGCAGGATCGCCTGCCTGCTTGAGCAGCCCGGCGTTGTAGCAGAGCAACCGCGCCGCCTTCACGCCGACGACCATTTGCGCAATCATGCGCTGGATAAGTTGGTGATCCAGCAGGCGGGCGCCAAACTGCTTGCGCTCGCTGGTGTACTGCAGGCAAGCCTCCAGACATGCCTGGGCAATGCCAACGCATCCCCAGGCCACGCTGTAACGGCCGCAATCCAGAGCTGAGGAGGCAAGGTGAGAAAGGGCAAATCCAGGAGCGCCAATCAAACTCCGTTTCGGTATACGGCACTGCTCCAGGTGGATTTCCGCCATCATGGAAGCGCGCGTTCCCAACATGCCATGCACGGGAGAAATATGAAAACCGGGGGCATTGGGCTCGACCAGGAACGCGCACGCACCGCGCTCGCTCTGGGCAAAGACTAGAAACAAACTTGCGATCTGCCCGAACGTAATCCATCTCTTATGCCCGGTAAGCAAGAAATCATCGCCGCTGGCCACGGCCTGGGTTGTGATGCTGCGCGCGTCGCTGCCGGCTTCGGGCTCGGTAAGAGCAAATGCGGCGATTGCCTCCCCGCGGCTCAGCTTTTCCAGCCATTGCGCCTTTTGCGCCTCGGTTCCCCAGCGCCATACGGTCGAGGCCACCATGCTGTGCACGGTCAACAAACTTCGGATCGATGAACAGCCTCGTCCCAGTTCTTCATTCAGCAGCCCGAATTCGATCATGTCAAACCCAGCGCCGCCATGTTCGGCGGGAAGGAGCGCTCCGAGATAACCCTGATGGGCTAACCGCCGCACTATCTCGGCAGGCATGAGTTCCTCACGGTCCCAGGAGTTCGCCTGGGGCACGATGTGAAGGTTTACAAATTCGCGAAACTCGCTGCGCAACCGTTGCTGTTGTGAATTCAATTCCATGGCCGCATCCAATGGTTAATTCAAGCTGTTTGCAATGCCGGGATCTTCCTTTCGATCAGATCCGCCATGGCGTTGATGGTCTGAAAATTCCTGAGTTCCAGATCCTCATTGGCAATCGAGATCTTGAAGTCCTTTTCCAGAAACAACACAAGTTGCATGGCGAACATGGAGTTAACAAAACCAGCGGCGAAAATCTGCTCGTCATCCCCGATGCTTCGACCAGCGATGTGTCGCGCCAGGAAACTGCGCAATTTTTCTTTCGATTGCTCCATCCCTTTTCTCCAGTTGGTTAATCCTCGTAGCTGTAGAATCCCCGGCCGCTCTTGCGTCCATGCAGACCGGCATCCACCATTTGCCGGAGCAAGGGACAAGCGCGGAACTTGCTGTCTTTGAACTCGCCGTGCAGAACTTCGAGAGAGAGCAAAATGGTGTCCAGGCCGATCAGGTCAGCGGTTTCAAGCGGGCCCATCTTATGCTCGAAGCAAGTTCTAAAGATTTCGTCCACCACTTCCGGCGAGCCGACCTTTTCCTGCACCAGAAAAATAGCCTCGTTGATGGTCAGCATCAGCACACGGTTGGAAACGAATCCGGGTGAGTCGCCCACCACGATGGCTTTCTTGCCCATAACGCCGAGCAGCCGGCCGGCCGCGGCGAGTGTTTCGTCGCTGGTGTGAGGGCCGCGAATCACCTCGACCGCGGTCTTCAGCGGCACCGGATTCATGAAATGCATGCCGAGCACTTGCGCAGGCCGGCCGGTCATGGCGGCGATGCGGGCGATCGGAATAGCGGACGTGTTGGCGGCGAAAATGCAACGCGAAGAACAAATCGTATCCAACTGCCGGTAAACCTCGGCTTTAACGGCCAGCTTTTCCGTCACGTTTTCAATCACAAAATCGGCTTCCTGCAGGACGTCATAGCTGGCGGAACTTTTGATACGCGCCAAAATTTCTTCGGCACCATCACCAGCTTTCTCACGAAACAAGCGCTGGAAGCGAATGTTGTTTCTTATCTGCCCGAGAGCGGCCTGAAGAATCGAATCGGACACGTCGATCAGCAGGGTGCGCAGGCCGCTCTGCGCCAGAGCGTGGGCCAACCCCACGCCGATGACTCCGGCGCCGATCACACCCACGGTTTCAAGGGGGACGATGCCGGAGCCCTCGGTAGAATGCGGGTTCCGCGCAAGTAGCGAAGGGGCAGACATTATTTGTTCTCCATTGCGGTTGCTTCCGTCTGATCCATGCCTTCGATCATGGTCAGCAGGATGTCCTCCACAAACAGTGCGATCTCAGCAACAGTGGAAGATTTCAGAAGCGGCTCAAGCGGAAACTCGATCTGGAAGGCTTCGCGCAGTTCGGCAGCTACGCGGATCGCAAGCAGCGAATTTCCGCCCAGGCGGAGAAATTCATCATGAATTCCAATGGGATGAACCCCCAGCAAACCTTCCCATATTTCCGCAATTTTTCGCTCTGTGGAATTGGCGGGCGCTACATACTCGGCTCCGAGTTGAGGGCGCACGCCTCTGGCGCCGCGCTCTTCCGGCGTGTTGGTTTCCGTAAAAAAGGTCATCTGATCAGCGGAATCAAAAGCCTCACGGAGCTTGGGAACCTCGAATCGCACCGAGTTTTGTGGCGTAACCCAATAACGCTGGCGCTCGAAGGGGTATGTCGGAAGCGGGACGCGCCGCCGGCGTTCATGCCGATGCACGCCCGCCCAGTCGGGTTCAATGCCGGCCAGCCACAGATTGCCCAGAGTGTTAAGAATAAAAGCGCGATCAGGTTGCGCGTCGGATGAATGTGGAAGCGATGCGAGTGCGACTCGATCCGCCGAGCCCCTGCCGGAGAGATACTGCCCGGCCAGCGAAGTCAGCATCTGGCCGGGGCCGACCTCAACGAATACGGGTGCCGATGGCGAGCACATGTGTTGCAAGCCCGCCATGAACTGGACCGGTTGGGTCAGATGCCGGGCCCAGTAGCAGGGATCCGTGGCCTCAGAGTCCGCAATCGGCTTGCCCGTCACATTGGAGATATAAGAAATCCTGGGAGGACTGAGACGGACCGACCGCGCCACCTTGGTCAATTCCGCCGCGATTGGTTCCATCAGTGGCGAATGGAAGGCATGAGTCGCAAGCAGCCGCCGGCATACGAATTCGCCCTCGCCAGCCAGCCGGTGGTGCAGCGCATCCACGGCCTCAGGTGTGCCGGAGACAACGCACAGTGAGTCGCCATTAATTCCCGCAATGGCGATTCCCGGATTCAGCAGAGGACGAATGTCAGCTTCGGACGCCGCAATGGCCAGCATAGCGCCGGGAGCCAGTTTCTCAATCAGCTGCGCCCGCACCGCCAGCATGCGCAGGCTGTCTTCCAAAGGGATGACGCCGGCCAGGCACGCGGCCACGTACTCGCCCACGCTGTAGCCCATCACGCTTTCCGGCACAATACCCCAGCTCATCCAGAGTTTTGCCAGCGCAAACTCGATCACAAACAGTGCTGGCTGAGCCCAGAGAGTACGATGAATTTCGTGCTGAGTTGATGGGGAATCGTCTCGCTGGGAACGCAGAAGCAGGTTGCGGAAATTCAATCGTTCTTCCGATTTGATATTATCCTGCCGCCGAACTCTGGGGTTGGGGTACATGATGGTGCGCAGGTCAACGCCCATGAGCGGCTGAAGAAGCTCACAGCAATGGTCCACCTGTTGCGCGAACTCTGGCTCAGACTCATACAAGCCGCGGCCCATATCCACGTATTGATCGCCCAGACCAGGCAAGAGAAAGGCAACCCGACGCCGCTGGGACGGCCCTACTGCGCTGAATACTTGAGAAGGAGTGCGCTCGCGCAAGAGTGCCGCCGCGACGGAAAGATCGCGACATACGGCCATGCGGCGGTGCTCGAAAGTTTTTCTGCCTTGCTGCAAGGTGAATGCGATATCGGCGAAGTTCTGATCCTGATTTTCCGCCAGATGTGCCGCCAATTGATCGGTAGCTCGCTCCAACGCCGAGCGAGTGCGGGCGGAAATTACTGCGAGCTGCCAGGGCTTTGCCGGCTCGGATGGCTGCGTTGCTGGCGCTTCCTCCAGAATCATGTGGACGTTGGTGCCACCGATTCCGAATGAACTCACTCCTGCCCGCCTGGGCTTCTTGCTTTCAGGCCAGGAGGAGAGCGTGTCATTGACACGGAAGGGGCCGTTATCAAAAGGAATCTTCGGGTTGGGCTGGCGGAAATTCAGGGAAGGAGGAATCAGGCCATGCTGAACGGCCAGAGTGGCCTTGATCAATCCCGCCACTCCGGAGGCTGCGTTGAGATGGCCAATGTTACTCTTAACCGATCCTACAAGAATGCTTGCAGGCTTCAGGGAGGCCTGACCATAGACCTGGTTGAGCGCCGCGATCTCAATTGGATCTCCGATCGGAGTCGCGCTCCCGTGAGTTTCGATGTAGCCGACGCTTTCGCAGTCCACCTCCGCTGCCGCGAGCGCCATGGCAATCGCCTCTGCTTGGCCTTCCACCGCAGGCGCGGTGAAACCGACCTTCCGGCGTCCATCATTGTTGACTGCCGAACCCTTAATGACGGCATACACGGGATCGCCGGCGGCAATCGCGTCTTCCAGCCGTTTCAACAGAACGACGCCAACGCCCTCACCGCCCACTGAACCGCTGGCTTCGGCATCGAAGCTGCGGCAGTGACCATCGGCGGAGAGAATACCTCCGGGCTCGTACAGATAACCGCAGCGCACCGGCGTGCTGACGGCAGCCCCGCCGGCGAGAGCCATATCGCATTCGTAGGTCATGACCGCTCGGGAAGCCGCGTGTACCGCGGTCAGCGAAGTGGAGCATGCAGTTTGAATGTTCATGCTCGGTCCGGTCAGGTTGAGGCGGTACGAGATCGTAGTGGCGAGATGGTCCTTCTCCGCACCGCCAATCAGTGTGCGAAAAGCGCTGACCGAGTCTTGTGCCGATTCGTCGAACCTGAGCTGCCACAAATACGAACTCATCGACATTCCGGCATAAACGCCGATCATTCCGGGAAATTTTTCCGGATCCCATCCGGCGGATTCCAAAACTTCCCACGCGCATTCCAGAAACATGCGTATCTGAGGATCGGTGAGTTCCGCTTCGCGCGGCGAAAAACCAAAGAAACCGGCGTCGAACAAATCCGCATCCTCCACCACCGCTTTGGCTTTTACATAATTAGGATGGCGAACCAGCGCCGGATCTATTCCCGCCTGTTCCAACTCTTCCGCGGAGAAAAACGATACAGACTCGATTCCCTGGCAAAGGTTCTCCCAAAAGCGCTGAAGGTTGGAGGCCTGAGGAAACCGTCCCGCCATGCCGATGATTGCTACTCCCTCGAGTGCGTCTTTATCCATGGGGTGTGCACCTTCCGAACTTTTTAACGGCCTTTCTCTGCTTGCCTGCGCGTTCCCGTGTGCCGCGGAATTTCATCTCGAAGTTGTAGCCCGTCTGAAGAAAGCGGACGAGTGTATCAATCGTGGGAAATTGAAATAGGTGGAGGAGTTCAAGATCGAGCGAAAGCTCAGCGCGCAACCTTAGAAGCACCTGAACGGCCAGGAGCGAATAGCCACCAAGATCAAAAAAGTTGTCATGCACTCCCACCTGATCTCGGCCCAGCACGGCCCGCCAGACAGTCGCAATGGCTTGTTCCAATTCGTTTCGCGGGAGCACCAGCACGTTGTTTACTCGCTCTTCGCCCACAGCGGGCAATCCTGCCGCGTCCGCAGCTTGGTAGGGATTGTGAGGCAAGTCCCGATCCAACGCGTTCTCCATAGGCAAGGTCCGGACCGGCTGGTCCGGATCGGCCACGATGCCTTCCAACAAATGTTCGTACTGTGCCAGCATCCGCCGGATGGTGTTGGCTTCGAACAAGTCGGTGTTGTAGTTGAGCGCGACGGCTGCGCTGTCCTTGCCCTCGTCTACCACCATGGCGAGATCAAACTTGGAGGTATCCAAATCTACTAAGACCTCGCTGGTTTCGGACTGACCGAGTTCCAATCTGGCCGGGGGAGTGCTAACTAAAGTGAACGCCACTTGAAACAAAGGAGCGCGACTTACGTCACGGTTGGGCGCCAACTCTTCCACCAGTTTCTCAAACGGGAGTTCCTGGTTCGCAAAAGCGCCCAGCATTGCCTCGCGCACCCGCCGCAACACCTGGCGGAAAGTCGGCTGCCCCTGCAGATTCGCCCGTATGACCATTGTGCTCAGAAAGAATCCAATCAGTTTCTGGGTCTCTAATCGGTTGCGGTTGGCTATTACCGTGCCCACCGCGAAATCCTCCTGGCCGCTGTACCGCATCAGCAATACCTGGCATGCGGCCATCAGCACCATAAACAAGCTGCCTCTCTCTTGCCGCGAGAGCGCGTTCAGGGACTCCAACAAACCGCTCCGCAGATCTCGTAACTCGATCCGGCCGCGGAAACTCTGCGTCTCAGGCCGCGGGAAGTCAGTGGGCAAGCTCAGCACTTCCGGCATTCCCTTCAGTTGGCGTTTCCAATATTCCATCTGCTCCCGGAATTTCGCGCTTCGCATCCATTCTTTTTGCCTTAGCGCATAGTCCTTGTATTGCATTCCGATCTCTGGCAGCGGCGACTGTTCCCCCTTCTCAAACGCCTCATACAAACTGCTCAACTCCTTCCACAGCACTCCAAACGACCAGTCGTCGCACACGATGTGGTGCAGAGTCAGCCCCAAAATATGCTCGCTGTCTTTTATGCGAAGCAACGCTCCTCGCCACAAAGGTACCTGACTTAAATCGAATGGCTTTGCGCCTTCTTCCGCCAGAATTTTTTTCGCCCGCTTCTCTCTTTCACCAGCCTCCATCTCGGTGAGATCGAACCGCGCCAAAGGCAGCTTCACTGCATCGGAAATAATTTTCTGCCGGGGCATTCCATTCCCGGCCACGACGAAGCATGTTCGCAGCGCTTCGTGGCGCCGCATGACTTCCTCGAGACTGCGTTCCAGCAGAGAAACATGAACGTCACCCTTGATCCTCCAGGCCAGAGCCACGTTGTAGAAGTCGCTGCCAGGCTGGAGACGGTCCAGAAACCACAGTTGTTCCTGGGAGCAGGAAAGAGGGAAGAGGGAAGTTCGTGAATCCGCTTCGCGAGTCGATACTGCAGTGGCAGCTTCTTCCGGCAGTTTAATGCGTAATTCTTTTCCGCCCAGGTTTGTCTGAATCACCGCCGCCAGTTCGGCAATCGTGGACGACTCGAATAGCTCTCGAACCGGAAGATCGATGGCAAGCGTGTCCTCGACTCTGGCGGTCATTACGGCTCCGCACAACGAGCCTCCACCCAAAGCGAAAAAATCATCGTGGATCCCCACGCGTGGCACGCCCAGCACATCAGCCCAAATTGTGGCCAGGTGTTGCTCAAGCGCCGTGCGAGGAGCGGCGTAGGGTTCGGCCTCCATTCCCGGCTGCAATGCCGTCACTTCCGGGTCCGCCATAACCGCTGTTGCGGAGGCCACACCGTCCTTCTCCAACAACCGTTGCAGGAGTTCCTGCTCTTCTTCCAAGTGGTCTTTCATGACAGTTCCTCCGGAAGAAATTGCACAGTGGCGAGACTGGGACGCCGGGACCGCGGCCGGCGCAGCTCCCGGAACATGTAATGCCACACAAACATCACCTAGCAGGTCGGATTTATGTTCAGTCCAGTAGGGCGACCAGGTCCTTCTTCGTGCCGGATATTGCGCGCCACTTAGGACGACACAAACATCTCCGACCAGATATCTTTTCCTTTTTCAGCGGACAGACTTTTCCTGTCTTCGCCAATCATCGCGAGGAAAATGACGGAGTCAAACTTGTAGTTCTTATTAGCCGAACTACACCGGTTTCATAGCCCAGAATAATAGGTCTGTCCGGCTTTCATTACTGAGCGATTGTGCACACTTTGTATAATTATTGAAACGCGAAAGCTTAGGTTTTAGCCGAAGGTAAGTTAGCTAANNCGGCGGCCATGGTACTATCGCCAGATGTTGCAGGCGGGAATAGTGAACGACTCGCTTCTTTGCCCGAGTGCACGGGCGGACTCCCCGCACAGCGCAGTCTTTGGGATTGTCGACAATCGCGGCGTATTTCCGATCATTCGGTATTTGGAGCGTCCCGTTCCAGCGACGGCGGAAATCCTAGCGCTGACTGAAGGGGAGGATCCCAGCCAGGTTTTTCGTTTTACCAGCCCCTGCCAAAACGGTCGCTGCGGCCATTTTCGTGATGGAGAATGTGGTCTGCCGCGTTTCCTTCAGAATCATATTCCCGCCTCCGAAACCAAGCCTGTCCCGTGCGCCATTCGCAGCACCTGCAGATGGTTTCACCAACTTTCTTTTGATGCCTGCGCGCGCTGCTCGGCCATCGTAACTTCTGAATACGCTATAGTCGGCGACCAGTTAAGCGGCCCGCTCGAAGGGCAGGCGCCGCCGGAACTACCGTCGAGATCCGAAACAGTTTCTAACCTGATCAAAGAGGAGTAGGCAATGCTTACGCAAATGTCTGTTGCTGAACCGGTGTTTGAGAAAGACATGACCGAAATTTCCACTAAGTTGCGGCAGCTTCGCCGTTTAAGAGCCGGCACGGAACTGCAGCCCGCTTCCTTACACCTGCAGTCCGCATTGCAGGCGGCTAAGTGCGAGCCTGTTGGCGCGGCGCCCGAAGTATCTTATATCTTCATCGGTATTATTATACCGACGCCGAACTAACACCGTTGTGTATGCAGCCAGCACATTTATTCTGAAAGCCACCTCCACGTGTAACTTGCGCTGCGACTACTGTTACATGTTTGAGCTGGCGGACAGATCATTCGAGCATCAACCGCCTGTCATGGGCAGCGATGTGGTCGATTCCACAGCGCGCGCTATTGCCGGCTACTGCGCCAAGTTTCGCCAACCCAAGGCCCTCATCGTCTTTCACGGAGGCGAGCCTACGCTCGCCGGTCAAGGCTGGTTTCGTCACGCAGTAAAAACTTTCCGCAGTCAGATGCCGCCTGGCTGTACCACCTCCTTCGCCATGCAAACCAATGGAGTGTTGTTGGACGATGCCTGGGTGGATCTGTGTGCGGAGCTGGGCCTCAGCGTTAGCGTCAGCCTGGACGGCCCGCCCTCGGTGCACGACAGCCAACGCGTAAATGCCGCTGGCGCCGGTTCGCATCACGATGCGGTAGCGGCGATTGAACGCATTCAGCGCCACGCTGGCATGGAACACTTGTTTGGCGGCGTGCTATGCGTGGTGAATCCAAACGAAGACGGTCGCACCATCTACCGGCATTTTCGCTCGCTTGGAATCACCAACATGGATTTTCTGCTGCCCGTCGAGGCCAACTGGGACCATCCGCCCTCCGGCTTCGCGAGCCCCACGCCCTTTGCCGATTACCTCATTTCCATCTTCGACGAGTGGTGGAGCGAAAACCATCCCAAGGTTCGGATTGCCTATTTCGATAGTTTGCTGCGTCTGCTGGTGGGCAGCCGAGTTCATTCCGATTCCCTCGGCGGAGACCCGCTTACGATGATCGTGGTCGATTGCAATGGGAGTATCGAGCCCGTTGATTCCCTGCGCTCCTGCGGCAACGGGTTCACGCAGCTGGGATTAAACACGCAACATGATCCCATCGAGCGGGCTTTTCAGCACCCAACCTTTCAGCTGGCGCTCACTGGCCAGGAAGGCCTCTGCCAAACCTGCCGCGAATGTGAACTGCGCGATGTTTGCGGCGGCGGCTACCTGCCATCGCGATTTCGCCAATCCAACGGCTTCGATAACCCGAGCGTCTATTGCACCGATCTCATGAAGCTCATCCATCATGTGGCGGGCGCTTGTACCCATCAACTAACTGGATCCTCCCAATAACCCCATGCACCTAGCCCTAGTGAACATGCCGTTTGCCTCAGCCGAGCGCCCCAGTCTGGCGCTGGGCCTGCTGCAGTCGCTGGCTAACCGGCGTGGCTACAGTTGCTGTTCAAAATACTTCAACCCATTGTTTGCCCGCTTGCTGGGTTACGAGGATTACCGGAAGATGGCGGATTATTTTCCCGTACCGCTGCTGGCCGGCGAGTGGGTATTCTCGCAGGCCTTCTATGGACAGACCATTTCCTCGTGGGATAGGTACGAACGGGATGTTCTCTCTCACCCGTTACTCGCGTTGCCGCCCGATGCGCGCGCCTTAGTGCAACGCGCCGTTGGGCTCACCCATGAATTTCTTCAACTCTGTCTGGAGAGCTGCGATTGGTCGCGATACAAGATCGTCGGGTTCACCAGCACGTTTGAGCAAACCATGGCAAGCATGTGTCTGGCGCGACTTATCAAGCGGAAGCATCCGGAAGTCAACATTGTTATGGGTGGCGCTAACTTCGAATCTGGCATGGCGCAGCCCTACCTCCATCTTTTTCCATTTGTGGATTACATCTGCCACGGCGAAGCGGACGTTAGCTTTCTGCAACTCTGCGAAGCCCTCGACGGTAAAGATCCCGATCCCGTCCTGCCCCACGGCTTTATTTCCAGGCTTCATACGCAAGCCGAACGCCCGCCCAAATTGCAGGACCTGGATAGTCTGCCCTATCCTGACTTCGATGATTTTTTCCGGGCCGTCCGCTACTCCGGAATCGACGCCGCTATCATTCCAATGGAGGCTGCCCGCGGCTGCTGGTGGGGCGAGAAGTCGCATTGCACGTTTTGCGGATTGAACGGGGAAAGCATGCGTTTCCGGCAGAAATCTCCGGCGCGTGTGGCTGAGGAAACAATGCATCTCGCCAACCGTTACCAGCCCCGGCTGCTATCCTTCTCCGACAATATTCTTTCTCGCGACTACATGAAGAACCTGTTGCCCTACTGGGCATCCGATAGCGAAGCCTCGCGAACCGGAAAATTCTTCGAGGTCAAATCGAACATGACGCGTGACGAACTGGTGCTGTTAAGACGGGCCGGGATCGTCCAGATTCAACCCGGTATAGAAAGCTTGACGGACAGTACGCTTCGCATTATGGGCAAGGGCGTCACCGGGGCGCAAAACATTGCCTTGCTGCGATGGTGCATGGAGATCGGCATCGACGCGAACTGGAACCTGCTCTATGGTTTTCCCGGCGAAGATCCCGCCAGCTTCGGCGCAACCACAACTCTCATTCAAAAACTTTCTCATCTCACCCCGCCGGGAGGCTGTTTCCCCATCCGGATTGACCGCTTCAGCCCGAACTACGAACGCTGGCAACAGCAGGGCTTTCAATCAATCGCGCCGGTGCGCGCGTACCCTCACGTCTTCGACGCCCGCTCCGAGGACATCGCCCAGTTGGCATATTTCTTCGATTACGAACACGCTCAATCCGCGGCGCTGCCCGAACTCGCCGCTCCCATGCGGGCTTTCTGGGGCGTTTGGCTGCAACGTCACTCCGACGGCAAGGGCGGTGAGTTCACCGTGGTCGAAGGAGGTGCACATGGCTGCACCGTTTCTGATACCCGCTTCAACCGGCCGGCGGCACGTTGGCGGCTAACATCGCTGGAGACCGAAGTCCTGCTGACCTGCGACCTTCCTATCAGTCCCCGCCGCCTCCCGGTTCCTCAGAAAGAGGTGCTGGAAGGCTTGCTGCAACGTGAGATTGTCATAGAGTGCGGCGGTAAGGTCGGCACGTCCCCATTGATTCCTCAAGCTATTCGCGATCAGCTCGGATACTCACGAGATTCGCGGCCCGTCAAAGAATGTTATGACCCACTTTCGTCTCCGATAGCGCGCCCGATTGCGGTTCGTTAGCCGCGCCATTAGGCATCGGTATACGTGCCAAGCGATAAGGTTAATCTCGGTGTCGAACCATCGAACCTTCTGGTACTCCGATTCACGGATGGTCGAGTGTAAAATGCAATGTCTGACACCGGAGGTCTGAAAAAAAGCTTTGCTGAACGAAGAACGACGCCGCCATATCCTGGAAATCCTGAATCGCGAGGGCCGCGTTCTGGTTGTGGATCTGGCAAAACAGTTCCACACGTCCCAGGTGACCATCCGAAAAGATCTGGACGTTCTTCAGGCCCACGGCCGCATCCAGCGCAGCCACGGTGGCGCTCTGCCGGCTCGGGAGAGCGCGCTGGAAGATCCCACTCTTCGGGAAAAAGAGAAGCTGCACCGCAAGGAGAAATTACAGATTGCGGCCGCGGCCGCCCGTATGGTGCGAGAGGGGCAGGTGGTGATTCTCGATTCCGGGACCACCACCACGGCAATCGCGCGGGCGTTGCGCAAATTCCAGAACCTTACCATCATTACCAATGCCGTAAATATTGCCGCCGAACTCTCGGGTTCTTCCCTTGAGGTTATTCTCACCGGCGGAACGTTGCGGAAGAACTCATTCTCGCTGGTGGGGCCGATTGCGGAAGAGACGCTGAGGCGGCTGAACGGGGACATTCTTTTTCTCGGCGTGGATGGTTTCGACGTGCAACATGGATTGACTACACCGAACCTGCTTGAGGCCAAAGTGAATCGGGCGATGATGGATGTGGCCAGGGTTGTGGTTGCGGTGTGCGACTCCAGCAAGTTCGGGCGACGCAGCTTATCTTCAATTGCTCCACCTTCGGGAGTGCACTACTTGATCACGGACCGGGGTGTTCGCAAGGCAGACTTGGCCGCTGCAAGAAAATCCGGAATCCAGGTCACACTTGTGTAAGTAATCTGGTCAGGTGAGCCGCGTTCGCCGAGACAGGAGACTGTTTCGAGGGCAGGAGAGCGGCGAACTGGCGTGAGAATCTGTCCCCTATAATGAAGCGCGACGCGCTAACGTCCGTCGAGCCTTACTTTTTCATGGTTAACCCCGAGTTCAAGGAATTCTCGCGTCTGGCACGGTCGGCAACGCTGGTGCCGGTGGTGAAATCGGTGAGTGCCGATCTGCTTACGCCGGTCTCCGCGTTCCTGGCCATCGCGGAAAAAGAGCCGCATGCGTTTCTGCTGGAATCGGTTGAGCGTGGCGAGCAGATTGGCCGATACACGTTTCTGGGAGTGCGGCCTTACATGCGGCTGCGGGCGCGAGGCTCTGCCATCGAAATTCAACGCGGACGGCAGCTTGAGCGACGCCAGGGCGATGTATTTCAAGTGGTGAAGCAGTTGCTGGGCGAGCATCAGCCGGCTGCGATGCCGGGGCTGCCGCCGTTCACCGCCGGGGCTGTGGGTTATTTTTCCTACGACGTGGTGCGGCAGTTAGAAAATATTGGTGAGCGGGCGAAAGACGACCTGTCTCTTCCTGACAGCGAATTGATGTTCTTTGATCGGCTGCTGGCTTTTGATCACTTACGGCATCAGATTCATATTGTGGCCGCGGCGGACGTTTCGCGAGAGAGTCCGCGGCGCGCGTACGACCGGGCGGTGCGTGACATCGCCGGGCTCGAACGAAAGCTGGCTGCGGGATTGCGCCCGGCGATGTGGCGCAGGCCTGGGCAGGCTCTTACGGGGAAGCTGAAAATTCACGCGGGGACCACACGTGCGAAATTTCTGCGGAGCGTGGAGCGCTGCAAGCAATACATTGCCGCGGGCGATATTTTTCAGGTGGTGCTTTCGCAGAGGCTCGACTTTATCCCTGGAGTTGGGCCGTTCGATCTTTACCGCGCGCTGCGCCAGGTGAACCCTTCGCCATATCTTTATTTCCTGCGAATGAGGGAGACACAAATCCTAGGCTCTTCGCCGGAGATGCTGGTGCGGGTGACGGGACGCAAGTTGGAATACCGCCCTATCGCCGGTACACATCCGCGCGGGCGTGACGAGGCCGAAGATATACGCCTGGAAGAGCAAATGCGGAACGATGAGAAGGAACGCGCCGAGCACGTGATGCTGGTGGATCTGGGGCGCAACGATCTGGGGCGCGTGAGCGAGTATGGCTCGGTCAAAGTGAAAGACCTGATGTACGTGGAGCGTTATTCCCACGTCATGCACCTGGTCTCGGCCCTGGAAGGTACGCTGCGCAAGGGTCTGGGTGCGATCGACGCATTCGCCGCGTGTTTTCCGGCGGGTACGTTGAGCGGAGCGCCGAAGGTCCGGGCCATGCAGATCATCGAAGAATTGGAACCGGTGCGCCGCGGCATTTATGGCGGGTCGGTGCTGTATGCCGATTTCGCCGGAAATCTGGATTCGTGCATTGGCATTCGAACCATGCTCATGCAGGGCAAGCACGCTTACTTGCAGGCGGGAGCAGGCATCGTGGCGGACTCTAATCCCGCGCGCGAGTTCGAGGAATCGATGAACAAGGCGCAGGCGCTGTTAAGGGCAGTGGAAAAAGCCAGAGGGAAGTAACGCGCCGTTAGTGAGAGCCGCCGGCCGCTGCTGATGCCTGTTTATCGCGCCGCGCAAGTCGGCGTTATGTCTCTGGCAATCGGGTCTTTGTTCTGCGAATTGTGAGCGAAGCACCAGGGAACCAGCGCTTCCGGATAACGCTGCCGCACCGAGAGCGGAACGTCGGACTCGTACACTTCCTGGAAAGAGAATTGAATTGTGCCGTCCTGCGAGACTGTGGCCAGCAGATACCCGTAGACGTCGGTCTCGGCCGTCTGCGGAGCGCCGAAGGGAAGCGGGTAGCGCACGGCTCCGGCGGTGCCGACAATCCAGCCCGGCAGGGGCCGCGCACCATTTGCTTTAAGTTTAGAAGTGTCGAAAATATTCTCCATGTAAAAGTGCGAGTGGCTGGCCAGCACGTAAACCGGTTTGCGACTCCCGTCGCGGAAACTCGCTAACGCATCGTAGGCCTTTCCGCCGCTAATGCTCCCCGGAGATCCCGCGCCCTTGTCGCCCATGCTGTGAGAATTGGCGATGCTGTCGGGCAGCGCCTCGTGCATGCCGACGACTAGGCTCTTTACTGCAGAGTCGGTCTTGGCACTGTTCAGGCGATGTTGAAGCCACGACAGTTGACCAGGCGAAAAAGAACCCGACGCGTTATCCAAATAGATGAAGTCCACTCCGCCTTGAATCCAGTGGTAATAGGGTTCAGGCTGCGGCGGTTCTTTGTCCTTCTGACGCTGGTCCTGAAGCACGGGCAGGTCGAGCCAATCGTAGAACTGGCGCTTGAACGCATCTTCATCCTTGTCCTTCGGCGGGATGACCTCGTGATTCCCAATACCCAGGTAAAACGGAACGTTCGCGAAAGGAGAAATCTGATTCGTAATGAAGTCGCTCCATGCCAAGCGCTCGTAATTGTCACAAGTTAAAACCTGAGCGTGGTTCGCGGCTTCGAAGGCCATGTCTTCGTCGATCTTGTAAATTGCGCGCAGGTCGCCCAGGTGCCAGTAGAAGCTTGGAGCAAACTGGGCGCTGTGGGCAGCAATGGCGGGCATCACAACATCACCGCAGTTGCGCGAATCCCCGGAGACGATGAAGCGCCAGGAACCGCCCGGCAGGGTCACCGGTTCGTGAGTCGTTACTTTCATCTTCTGGAGTTTGCGGGCGCTGCCAAAGTCCAGGCATCTCCAAGCGATGACGATCAAACACGCGGCCATGATCGTGGCTAAGAGCGCGCCATAGCCAAAGAACATTCGTCTGAAATTGCGATCTCGGTTTGAAGAAGTTGACGGATCCATGGAACGCTAGCCTTGTTATCAGAAACTGCCGGTCTCAAGTTTTCACAAGTTCAAGAAATTTTCCACCAGCTTCTTTCCGGCATCGGTGAGCACACTTTCAGGATGAAATTGCACTCCCTCGACGGCGAACTTTCGGTGGCGCAGGCCCATGATCGTGCGGGTTCCATCTTTCTCCGTCGTCCAGGCGCTGACTTCCAGTTCCTCTGGCAAATCTTTTTCTGCCACGATGAGCGAGTGGTAACGAGTGGCGGTCATGGGCATGGGCAGGCCAAGAAAAATGGTTTTGTTATCGTGGCTTACCGCGCTGGTCTTGCCATGCATCAAGTGAGGAGCGCGCACCACGTCTCCGCCAAAAGCNNGAGATTACAATCCGCTCCGGGTGCATCGCATCAATGTCGGCAACCCTGACTTGATCGTTGCGGCGAACCTCGACTTGAGCACCGAGTTCCCCGAAATACTGAACCAGGTTGTACGTAAAGGAATCGTAATTGTCGAGAACGAAGACCACTGGCTTGTCCGGATTTTAGCTTACCACCCTCCCCGCGACGGAAGGCGAATTGAATCTTGATCGAATTGCCGAAAGATATTCGCCTTTCCTTTTGCCGCCAGAACGGGCCATTCCCCTCCCCAAGGGTGGTATTGACGGAACCTCCGGTCGACGTCATTCTCTTGGAAACACTTTAATCGCCACTTTATTGGCTTGGGAGTTAGGCATGGCAGAAGTTCAGCAGGAGAAGAGGTCTGCACGACGCTTCGCGCTGCGGATCCCGGTATCCGTTTCCCGCGATGAACAAATGGACCACAGCGAACCCGCTCAATTACGAGATGTAAGCGCGCGGGGCATTTGTCTCTATCTTGATTCGCCCATGGAGCAGGGGTCGCCTATCGGCTTTACTCTTACTCTGCCGCCCGAAATTACGCTGACGGAGAGCATTCGGGTGCAGTGCAAAGGGCGAGTTCTGAGGGTCGATAGCGTCGCCAACAATGGCAAGATGGCCGTGGCCGCGGTCATTGAAGAATACGAATTCCTTCCTGAGAGTTGAAGCGAAGCCGGGGACGGACGAGCGCCGTCCCGTTGCTTCTGAGACCTCAGGACGCCGTCGACATTCCGGCGCCGGTACTTCACCGCTTTCTCGGCAAATGATAAGGTTCCTTCAGGAAGGTGCGAGGAATCTCTTTGCTGCGACCGCCATTCAAACTTATTGTCATTCTGCTGCTAGCGTCTTTGGCCGTCCCGGGCGCGTCTCCGCAAAATCCTGCGCCTGGTGCGGCGAAGCCGAAATCGAGTCCTACAAAGCCCGAGATTACAGTCGTCACTAGTGTGCGTGTGGTAGTCGAACGGGGTGTTCCCGCGCTGGAAATTCTTTCGACTCGACCAGCGGTGCCATCGATTCAATTCCTGGATTCGCCGCCGCGGCTGGTGATCGACCTTTTGCATGCTCAGATGGGACTGCAGCAAAAGAAGATCGAAGTTCAGCAGGAAAACGTTCAGCAGGAAAACATCGTTGGTATCCGGGCTGAGCAATTTCAAAAAGATCCTCCCGTCGCCAGGATCGTGCTCGACCTTCTCGCCCCCTACAGCTATACCTGGGATGAAGCGGGGAATCGATTAATGGTCCGGCTAAAGGCTTCCGAAGACGGGAATGCCCGGAACAAGAAATCGCCGCTCCAGTCCCCGAGAGAATTGTCGCTGAGCCCGGTGGCGGCCGCTATAGTCCCGGTCACCGGAGGCGGCGAGGTAACGCTTGCGGGTAGCCGAATCGCGGCCGGGTCATCTCTGACTACTGGTCCCGATACCGCAGTCCTGAAACTGTCGCGCGGAGGCGAGATCCGCCTCTGCCCGCGCACAACGGTCTCGGTGACACCTTCGAAGAACAAGAAAGACTTGATGCTGGGTATGAGCACGGGAGCGCTGGAGACACACTACGCGCTGGAAGCCTCTGCCGATACTGTGCTGACACCTGACTTCCGCATCCTGTTCGCAGGGCCGGGAGAATTTGATTTTGCCATCAGCACAGACTCGCACGGCAATACCTGTATACGCGGGCTGATGGGAAATAGCTCTTCGGCGATCGTTTCAGAATTGATGGGAGACCGCGTCTACCAGGTGAAACCGGCCGAACAGGCGGTGTTTCGCGCGGGACGGATCGACAAGGTGGACAGCGATGTCCCGCTCGAATGTGGCTGCCCGCCGCCGGTTCCGGTGATGCAAGCCAGCACCCCTGCAACTCCAGAATCTGAGTTGCCCCCGAATGCCAAACTTGCGGAAGGCGGAACTGAAACTCAGTCCCTCCCAGCCTCGCAGCCCAACGACATTCACGTTCAGGTCGACGCGCCGCTGGTATTTCGTGCCAGGAAGGGCTCTGCCGACGCGCCCCCGCCACCTATGGAGGAGGCTGCCTCGCTACCCGCCATGGAGCCATCCCCGGAGCGAACCCAGCTTGCCGTGCAGATCCAGCCGCCACCCGCTGAACCGCAGGCTCAACCCGCCTCCGCGCCGCGCCGCTTTCTGCGGCGGATCAAGGGCATTTTCAGCGCCATCTTTCAATAAAGGAACCGGGCACTCGGTGTACGCAGAGGCACAGTGAGGCAAATTACCTGCGATTGATCGCGCGCCGCAAGGGCTCCGCTTTTTCGCGCAAGTCATCAGCGAAGCTTGCGCCGCGTTCGGCCGCATCGCGTACACGTTCCTTCACATCGCGGACGCGGTCCTTGGCTTCTTCGGTCCAATCCTGGACAGTTTCCTTGGCATCTTCATAGCCGCGCTTCAGGTCGCGACGGAACTGTTTGCCGGTTTTCGGCGCAAGCACGAGGGCCGCAAGAGCGCCTGCTCCAATCCCAATCAGCAAGAAGGTGACGGCGGTTCCTAAACTTGTGTTGTCGGAAGATTCATAACGTCCAGAACTCATGATTTGACCTCATTTCATTTCAGTAAGCGAAAACGCTGCGGTGATGTGCCCCATTAATTCATGCTATTTGCCAATTCTAGTCCCGCGCGGACAAGGTGGTGCGAACTTGTTCGGCGAATACGACTTGATGGGATGAACTGGCCTGAGGAAAGGTTTCCTTTCTCGCGCACGGAGTGTAGAATTGTGCTTTCGGTCCTCGTGTGCGGCGGAAAATGTGGCCTGCCCGCCTTCCGTCAGCTCTGCAAACCGCACTTATTTGAAGGAGATAGTTTCGAGCAATGTCGATCCCTGCCACTCAACTGCGCCCCGGCATGATCATCAAGCACAACAATGATCTGCACTCCGTATTCAGCGTCGAACACCGGACGCCCGGCAATCTGCGGGCCTTCATCCAGGCCAAGCTGCGAAATCTTCGCACTGGCGCGATGTTCGAGCACCGCTTCCGCTCGCCCGATCCCATCGAGAAGGTCAACGTGGA
>PKVZ01000281.1 GCA_003131635.1 Acidobacteriaceae bacterium | reverse complement strand
TCGAGCGACTCGCGGATTACGGCAGGGCGAACCCGCATGGCGCAGAGGTCGCGAACTTTTTTGATCTTGAGCAGATCGGCGAAAGAGTAGGCAGGACAGGACGCGATGAGTCCTGCACGCTCCCAGTTGGCCAGCTGGCGCGGCGTGAGATGAAGAATTCTGAGTAAATCGACTCGACTGTACACGACGGTCACAACCTCTCGCGCCTCCTGATTCATAGTACCAGCGCAAGAATATACTGGGCGTCATTATGGCGAGTTGGGGAGTAAAAGGCAACAGCGAATGGCTGTGGAAATCTGTGGAGAACCTGGTTGATTTACATGCAGCGGAAATGGTGCAGTGGGAGAGAGATGTGTCGAGGTAGGGATGCTTCGACTGCGACGGAAGGACCTGGCGGTCCTTTCGTCTTCGCTCAGCATGACATTTGAGGGGCTTAAACCGCGACGGCGGCTTGGTATTCCTCGTAGGTGCCTTTGAAGTCGGTGATTTTGTGGTCGCTTTCGAAGTGCCAGATGCGGGTGGCGACTTCGTCGATGAGGTCGTGATCGTGGGTTACGAGGAAAACTGTGCCGTGATAGCGCTGCAGGGAAATATTCAGGGCGTTGATGGCTTCGAGGTCGAGGTGGTTGGTGGGTTCGTCGAGCACGAGGACGTTGGGTTTTTGCAGCATGAGTTTGCAGAAGAGGAGGCGCGCGGCCTCGCCTCCGGAGAGGACACTGGTATTTTTTGTGGCCTCGTCGCGCTGGAAGAGCATTTGTCCGAGGAGGCCGCGGATTTCTTCGGCGACGGCGGCGGGATTCCATTGATGGAGCCAGTCGAGCGCGGTCATGCCGCCTGCGATGAGGCTGCGATGATCCTGAGCGAAATATCCGATGGAGGCTTCGTGGCCCCAGAGGACTTTTCCGGAATCGACGAAAGGGCCGTCGTAGCCGCTGGTTTTGCGCAGCTCGGCTTCGGGCGTAGTGGGGGAATTCGCCAGGATGGCGTTGACCAGCGTGGTCTTCCCTGCTCCGTTGCGGCCCATGAGGGCGATGCGTTCGCCGCGCGTGATGCTGGCGGTGAAATCGCGGATGACTTGTTTGTCGCCGTACGCTTTGCTGAGATGTTCGACTTCGAGAATATGTTTGCCGCTGGGGCGCTTCTGCTCGAACTTGATGTAGGGGCGAGCGATGTTCGAGCGGGCTAGTTCGGTGACTTGCAGGCGTTCGACTTCTTTGCGGCGCGACTGGACTTGGCTGGAACGCGTTCCGGCGGCGAAGCGGGCGATGAATTCGTTTAACTGGGAAATCTTTTTTTCGCGCTGGGCGTTTTGCGATTCGATCTGCGAGCGGACTTGGGTTTTGGCGAGGACCATTTCGTCGTAGGAGCCGGTGTAGGTGATGATGGTCTCGTAATCGATATCGGCGATATGGGTGCAGACGCTGTTGAGGAAGTGGCGGTCGTGCGAGATGGCGATGACGACGCCGTCGTAGGTGTTGAGAAATCCCTGGAGCCAGTGGATGGAATCGAGGTCGAGGTTGTTGGTTGGTTCATCCAGCAGCAACGCTTGCGGGTGACCGAACAAAGCCTGCGCCAACAGTATCCGGACTTTTTGTCCGCCCTGGAGTTCGGACATTTTTCTGCTGTGGAGTTCTTCGGGAATATCGAGGCCGTCGAGAAGGATGGCGGCGTCACTCTCGGCGGTGTAGCCATCTTCTTCGCCGACGATGCCTTCGAGTTCGCCAAGCTTCATGCCGTCTTCGTCGGTCATATCGTGCTTGGCGTAGATCGTGTCGCGCTCCTGCATGGCCGCCCATAGGCGCTTGTTGCCCATGATGACGGTGTCGATGGCGGAGTGGGCGTCAAAGGCGTACTGGTCCTGACTGAGGACGCCGAGCTTGCGGGGACGGACGACGGTGCCTTTTTGCGGCTCGAGTTCGCCGCTGAGCAGCTTCATAAACGTGGATTTGCCGGCGCCGTTGGGGCCGGTGAGGCCGTAGCGCTTTCCGGGCGTGAAGGCGGTGGAGACTTCGTCGAACAGAATTTTAGCGCCGTAGCGCATGGAAACATTGCTGACTGAAAGCATGGTGTCGAGTTTCTCTTCTTCTGGGCTTCGTCTTCGGGCTTCGTTTTCCGAGCTTCTGCCGGGAAGCTGGATCGGGAAGCGCTAACGAAACTGCGGGGAATTTCCGACAAAACGGTACGCAGCTGGTAGTTAATAGAATATCATGGCGCACTCACCAAATGAGCATTCTGCGCGGCGCAGGGTAGTGGGCTGATTATTCCTGGTCGAGTAAGGTGCGCACTTTCTGTGCCAGCGTATCCAGTAAAAAAGGTTTTTGCAGGACGGTAGTTTGCCCGGGAACATCTTCGCTGACTAATGCGGGGTGACTGGGATAACCGGACATGAACAATACCTTGATTTGGGGACGCACCTGGCGGAGGCGAAGGGCAAGTTCTTTTCCTCCGACATTGGGCATGGCCATATCGGTCACGAGGATGTGGATGAGGTCTTCGTGTCCCTCGGCAATTCGCAAGGCCTCGTTGCCGTCCATGGCAGTGAGGACCTTGTAACCCCGAGCCTGGAGAAAATCGAACGCCACCTCGCGAATGCCCGCCTCGTCTTCGACGAGAAGAATCGTCTCCGTGCCTCGCGGAGCAGTGGTGGGATCGCGTGGCCTTCCGGCCACAGCTGTGGGAGCTTTGGCGTCTTCTCTAGCATCGTCCCTCGTATCTTCCCTCGTATCTTCGGCGCGCGGAAGATAGATTTCAAAGGTTGTGCCCTCTCCCGGTTTGCTATCGACGTGGGTCCAGCCGCCGGCCTGTTTGACCACTCCGTAGACAATGGCCAGGCCCAAGCCTGTGCCTTTCCCAGGTTCTTTGGTCGTGAAAAAGGGCTCAAACATGTGAGCTTGGGTTTCAAGATCCATGCCGACGCCTGTATCGCGAACCGTGAGGGCCAGGTATCGGCCGGGCCGAACGCCGTCACGAAACTGGGGATGGGAGGCTGCGATTTCCGCGTTTCTGGTTTCAATGATCAGTTGCCCGCCGTGGGGCATGGCATCCCGGGCGTTGACGGCAAGGTTCATGATGAGTTGTTCAATTTGCCCGGGATCGGCTTTGATGGGCCAGAGGTTTGGAGCGGTCACCACCTTCAGGGCAATGCCTTTTGCGATCAGGCGCTCGAGCATTTTGGCCACTTCGGTGAGGACTTGGTTCAGGTCCATGATTCGGGGCTGCAATACCTGCTTGCGGCTGAATGCCAAGAGGCGGCTGGTAAGGCTGGCGGCGCGGGTAACCGCATGTTCTATACCGGCGGATTCCTTGCAGGCGGGAGCGCCGGGAGCGAGACTGGCTCGCAGGCGTTCGTTGTGAGCCTGGATGAGCATGAGGAGGTTATTGAAATCGTGAGCGACGCCTCCTGCGAGAAGGCCTACGGCTTCCATCTTCTGGGAATGACGAAGTTGATCTTCCAGACGCTTGCGCTCGGTGATGTCATACATGACCCCTTGCATCAGAAAGGGCTGGTCTGCGGCGGTAGGCAAAGTGACGGCCTCGTCGCGGAACCAGAGGACCTTGCCGTCGCGGGCCAAGAGACGGTATTCAGCCTGAAAGAGGTCACGATTTTTCAGGAAGTGCTCTTCGACGGCGAGAACGCTTTCGCGGTCTTCGGGATGGACGCGGTTGATCCAGTTGGAGGAATCGGAAAGCCACTCGGCGGGTGAGAAACCGAGCATGGACTCGATCTGAGGGCTGACATAATGCCAGGGTCCGGCAGCACCGAGTTCGGCGATATAGGTGATGGCGGGAAGACGCTCGACCAGGGTGCGATAGCGGTTTTCGGCCGCGCTAAGATCGGCCTCCGCCCGATTCCATTCGATGGCGAGGGCGGCGAGGCGAGTGGAGTGAGCGATGAGCTGCAGATGATCGGCATTGGGCGCGCGCGGCTCGCGATAATAGAGGGCAAATGTTCCGAGGATGCCGCCATCACGCGAGGGGATGGGAGTTGACCAGCAGGCACGCAGGCCGTAAGGCAAAGCGAGATGACGGATCTCGGCCCAAAGCGGGTCGGTGGCAATATCGGAGACAATGACTGGCTGGCGACGGTATATGGCGGTGCCGCAGGATCCGGCGGAAGGCCCGATCTGAGTTCCGTCGACGGCCTTGGCATAATCGGCAGGAAGAGACGGGGCAGCGCCGTTGCGAAGGGTCCTGCCATCGGCATCGAGGAATAGAACCGAGCATAACAGGCCGCTGTATTGCTGCTCGATGCTGAGGCAGAGGGTATTGAGAATTTCAGGAAGCGGAGCGTGGGCTACCAACTTGGCCAACATGTTCTCATCGAGCAGCGCCAGAGCTTCAGGCAGCTTTTTCAACGAGTTCGAGGCCTTTTGCGCTCCGATGGACATAGATGATTGCTATCGCTCTTTCTTGAAGGTGACGCTCGAGCCCGGGGGTTGGTCGAAAGCGGCGCTTCCCGCAACTTCCATTATTCACGAATATACATGGGAGCGCCCTGCATTAACTGAAGTTCAAGAGTTACAGCGGTAATGTAGGGGAGTTGCGGGTGAAGAGACTTAGCTAGCTGTCCACGGATTGATTATGGTAATCGCGACATCATCGAAATGGGCGGTATTGCGGGTCGCCAAGCTCGTACGGCGCGCCAGGACAATACCAGCGATCATGGTGTCACGCAGATCTCGAGGACGGCCCTGCATCTTTCGCGATGCCGTCAAAGAAGCCGCTTGCTGCGCGGCTTCGGTATCGAAAGGAGCGATCTGCTCATTCATGCGCGCCAAGACTTCGTCGAATCTTTGGCTGAGGAGGTCGCGTCGCTTGCTGTTGGGCATAATCTGCAACCCCAATCGAATCTCGAAGATCGTGATGGCTGTTGTCCACAAGGACGATCGAGGCTGCCTGTCAAGCCACCCGACGACCTTCGGATTGGGTGAACGCAGCATAAACTCGGACACTACATTTGTGTCGAGAATGGTCATTCTTCGAAGGTAGGCGGCTTGATTTCAAAGCCTCGGAGTTCTTGAATTGGCTCATCAAGACCAACGTCGGCAAACAAGGCCGCCAACTCCGTGCCAAGGCCGAATTCGGATTTCCTTTCTTCTTTGTGGACGGCGGCGCGCAAAATGTCGCGGACTTCCTCTTCCATGCTGCGGCCGTTGCGGCGGGCGCGGCGCTGGAGACGGGCTTTGACGGAGTTTTCGAGATTGCGGACGACGAGTTGGGCCATATTGATATCATGATATCAGCAATCAATTTCCTGGTCAAATCCGGCGTCTTAGGCCTTGCTGGCTATGGCCAGTCCTGCGCTCCGTGGTAGATGCGGAGAACTTCGATGACTCGATCAACAACGCGATACACCACGATGTAAGGTAGGCCGGAGAAGACGAGTTCCCGGGTTCCTGCGATCCGTCCTTTGCGGCCAACGTGAGGAAAGTTTTCCAGACTGGTGCAACCGTCATAGAGAGTCTCGGCCACTTTGGAAGCGGCATCCGGATTGTCTTGCTGAATGTGCTGGACGATGTTGTAGAGGTCGTTGGTGGCGGGAGTGGTCCAGCGCAGGCGCATCTAGGGCCGCAGGATTTGTTTCAGCTTCTTGCCTACTTCCTCGTGCTCTACGAAGTCACCCCGGTCAGCCGCAGCTAGGCCTATATTAACCGCCTCGATGAAGTGCGTGTCGTCTTCGAGGTAGCGGCTTAGAACCTGCCGCGCTAGTTCGTCCGGGTCGAGACCCTTCTGGGCTGCAATTTGGGCTAGCTGGGCTTCTTTCTCGGGATGGAGGCGAAGTTCCATGATTAGAGTTTAGGAAGGCTGGGTGAGGCTGTCAAATCACAGTTGGCTTAGATCGCCCCCTGGTGTCGAGCGAGTTTTCAGTGTCCCCCGCTCAACCCTCGGACAATCGCACCGACGAGCTGCTTGGCGTCAGTTGGGCATGACTATTGAAGAGAGCGAGAGGATGAGAAGAAGGGCATATGCAGCGAGGAGCTTCAATCTCTGCCCAGTTTCCGCAAATGCTCCGAGGACGAATCCAACAATCGACAGCCCTATTCCGAGAAGTGGCCACAGGACCATTGCGCCTGCCGACCATCCAGCGTGACGTTCAGAACCCAGCCTAAATAGCTAACGAAGAATATTTTCGCTATCCAAAGTACGGCTTTGGTCGCCGACCGAAGAGTCCCGTGGCGCGAGGTCCGCCAGACACTTCGAAGGAGCGCGAGTGCCGGTCCTCCGAATACCAGCGTGAGAAACGCCGTCTTCACTATCCAATGATTCGCCACAACCCACCTCTAATGTCCGCCGCTCAGTTCCCTCACAATCGCGCCGACGAATTGTTTGGCGTCGCCGAAGAGCATCAGGGTGTTGGGGAGGTAATACAGCGGGTTGTCGATGCCGGCGAAGCCGGGGCTCATGCTGCGTTTGATGACCATGACGGTGTGGGCTTTGTCGACGTCGAGGATGGGCATGCCGAAGATGGGGCTGGAGTGGTCGGTGCGGGCGGCGGGGTTGGTCACGTCGTTGGCGCCGATGACGAGGGCCACGTCGGTTTGCGGGAAGTCGCCGTTGATTTCGTCCATTTCGATGAGGCGGTCGTAGGGGATGTCGGCTTCGGCCAGCAGGACGTTCATGTGGCCGGGCATGCG
>PKVZ01000223.1 GCA_003131635.1 Acidobacteriaceae bacterium | reverse complement strand
TGGGAGGAATGTCATAGCCGCAATTTTTGAGTGCGGCGCGGACGCGGTCGCGGCTTTCGCGGACGGCTGCGTCGGGCAGGCCGACGGTGTGGAAGTGATCCTGGTCGGTCTTGATGCCGGAGCAATCGACTTCCACTTGAATGATATTGGCGTCGATGCCATAGACCGCGGCGCTGAGAGTCTTGTAAAGCATCGGGAGTGCGGGATCTCGTGCCAGGGTCGGCACACGAGGGCCTGATCCGGGGAATATCTACAGTATGCGCGCGGGCGGCGGGAGCGCTGTGACGGATGTCACTGGGTGGGGCTGTGGATTTTGAGGGAGGTTGCGGGTTCTAGGGGCAGCCCTCGGTCGCCAATGAGTGTGATGGCGATTTTTCAACAGTTAGGGTCTGTCACGGTTTGCGCTGTGGCTCTTAGCGATCGCGGTGTATCGTGACCCAAGTTACTGATAGGACGCGCCCAAAGGGCGTCACATTAGTATGTTTGCTCGCCTCTTCTGAAGAGCGGTTCCCACCTGCCAAGGCACTGTGTTCCAAAAGATATAGACTCGAAAGCACTGGATTACGACTCGGCGGTCGGCGCGGGAGGAACATCGGCGGCGTCGTTCAGGCTCGGTCGCCTTCGCAGACGCCACTGCGCCATGCGCGTGTGGCGACTTCAACTCCAGCACCGACAGCAAACTACTTGTTGATCCCCTTTTACACTCGCTCCTACCAGGTGCCGGACACTCTCCAGTGTTCTCGGAATCCTTGGTGATCGAGTGGTTGTATATAGTAAATCCAGACATCGGGGTCGCTGCCTTTGCCACTGGTATCACGGCCTAAACAGTCGGTACATTTCTGGACCCTAACTTCTCCGTCGTAGGTTCCCGGTCCAAGCGTATTGCAGCCCTGATGGTTTTCGTAGCAGCGCAGCAATGCATGTTCTCCGTTGATAATGACTTTGAGAGATGCGGCCTCAATGTTCGTCCTTCTACCAACGACGCTTCCAGCATTGCCATACCGTTCTTGGAAGTTGTTGGCCTGTTCAACTACTTCGACTTTCACGGCTATGAGTTTGTTCTTGGCTGACGCTGCAAGAGGAATTAGCATTGCAACGGCAAGTAACAATACAGTGCGCTTCATGACAATAGTGCCTCCTGCACATTCACCACTCTCTACAGCTTCAGAAACAGGCCGCCCTAACTTGTGGCGGCCATTCGGTCTTGATGCCGGAGCAGTCGACTTCGACTTGAATGATGTTGGCGTCGATGCCATAGACTGCGGTGCTGAGGGTCTTATAAAGCATCGGGTGCTCCCGGCGGGACATCCTTCGCGCCGCCGTCGGCACACCAAGGCCTGGTTCCGGGGAATATCTACAGTAGGCTATCGCGGTGCGACGGCGCTGTGACGGATGTCACTGGGTGGGGCTGTGGATTGTTAGGAGTCTCGGCTCGGCGTACCAAAGTCTCCAACAAAGTTGGTTGTTCCGCTGTGGCTTGGGCGGTTACGATAACCTTAGATATAGATGGTTTTTCCATTTTCTCTGCGGGAAAAACCAGATGACTTCCTCATGACGCAGTCCTCTTCCGATAGTCCTCGACGGCCTCGCCCTCCACGAAATCTGGAGCGGGAAGAATCTCAGCTTTGGCGATGGATTTTGCTGTTCATGGTTTTGCTGGCGACGGGATTTGCCGTGCTGGCGTGGGAGCGGCTGGAAACTTTGCCTTATCATCTGGGGCCGCTGGCGGTGGGGGTTCTGGTGTTGTCCGTGCTGCTGGCGGTTTATGCCTACGGACGGCGGAAGGAGGTGGGCGAACTCAAGCTGCTGCTGCAGGATTTGCAGGAACATGTGGGTGCGGCTCCTTCCGAAGAGCAACTGGATCAACTGAACGACCTGATTGCGCGATCGCAGCGCAACTTTAAGGAGTTGATCGATTCCATCGATGACGCGGCTTGCGCGGTTTCGCTGGATGGGACTTTGCGCACGGTNNAATCCGCGTCCGTTTTATTTCGATTGCGCTCTGAATGCGATTATCAAGAGCGACGAAGTTGTGGGAGTAAGTGCGCTGGGACGGGACGTCACCGAGCAGCACGAGAAAGAATTGCGCTTCACCGAACTGTTTGAGACGCTGCAGGAAGGCGCCTATTTCAGCACGCCGGAGGGCCGGCTGCTGGATGCGAATCCGGCACTGGTCAGCATTTTGGGGTATGCGACGAAGCAAGAAATACTTGCGCTGGAAGCGGTCCAGTTAAATTTCGATCCGGCGGAACCTCCGGTGCTGGGGCGGGCTGCGGACGATCGCGGCGGGGTGCGCGCGCGGGAAATTTCACTGCGCAAGAAAGACGGAAGTGCGGCCGTGTTTCTGGAATCGTCGCGCGCAGTTTGGGATGATGCGGGAAAGCTGATTCGGTACCAGGGCACGCTGGTGGACGTAACCGAGCGGCGCAAACTTGAGCGTCAAGTGGCGCAGCAGGAAGAATTCCGGCGGCGGCTGCTGGAGAGCTTTCCGGATCTGATCTTGGTGGTCGACCTGGAGGAGCGTTACACGTTCGTCAGTTCGCGGGTGCAGGATTTGTTGGGATGTCCATGCGAGGACTTGCTGGGGAAGAAGGTTTCCGAGACACAGGGCAGTTCTCCGGAACTGGTCGCGCTGTACCATGACGTGGTTGCCAGCACGAAAGCGTTTCAATCGGCGGAATACGGAGCGCGGCGCAGCGATGGAATCGGGCAAACCATGCGGGCCTCCGCCAGCCAACTTTTTGACGCGGATAACAAACTTGCCGGAGCGATCATTTCCGTGCGCGATATCACACGGGAAAAGAAGTTTGAGCAGCAGGTGGTGCAGAGCGAACGGCTGGCCGCCATGGGAGCGATGATTGGCGGGGTTGCGCACGAACTGAATAATCCGTTGACCAGCATTCTGGGGGTGAGCGATCTTCTGCAGGACAGTCAGACCACCGATTCGGCGCGGAAGCAAGTCGCCATATTGCAGCAGCAGGCGCGGCGGGCGGCGGAAATTGTTCATAATCTAACCTACTTTGCGACTCCGCCGACGCCGGGCAAAACTCGCGTCAATCTGGGGGAGATTGTTGAGCGCACGCTGAATCTGCATTCCTACTCGCTGCGGAAGAACAACATTACGGTTGATTTCATTCGCGAGCCCGGGCTGCCTTACGTTCAGGGGGACCCCCACCAGCTGATGCAGATTTTTCTGAACTTGATTTTGAATGCGGAGCAAGCCATTCGCGAGGCGCGCGAGAAAGGAACGATACGTATCCGGCTGGGAGCGACGGGGCCGATGGTGTGGGCGAGTTTTCTGGACGATGGTCCGGGAATTCCTGTGGAGATTCTGGCCAGCATCTTCGATCCGTTTTATACGACGAAGCGGCCGGGGCGGGGAACGGGATTGGGGCTGAGCATTTGCAAGTCGGTGATGAAGGAACATAACGGAACGGTGGAGGCCTCGAACGCGCCGGGTGGCGGCGCAGTGTTTACAGTGACGCTGCCGGCGGCGATGTTGGGATCAGCGGAGCCGGTCTAGCCCGCCCTCTAGTATCTTTCCACAGCCATGGCCACGGCATTGCCTCCGCCGAGGCAAAGCGCGGCGATTCCACGTTTAGCGTTGCGGCGGGCCATCTCATAAATCAAAGTCACGAGCACGCGAGCGCCGCTGGCTCCGATGGGATGGCCGATGGCTACAGCGCCGCCGTTCACGTTGACTTTGTTGAGATCGAGCCCGAGTTCGCGGGTCACGCCCAGCGCCTGCACCGAGAATGCTTCGTTGAGTTCGTAGAGGTCGACGTCCTGGTTTTTCCATCCCGTCTTTTCCCAGATTTTTCGGACTGCGTCGACGGGAGCCATCATCACCCATTGGGGCTCGACGCCGCTGGTGGCTTGCGCCACGATTCGAACCATGGGTTGTGCGCCGAGCTCTTTCGCGCGCGTGGCGCTGGTGACGACGACGGCGGCGGCGCCGTCGTTCACTCCGGGCGCGTTGCCGGCGGTGACGGTTCCGTCTTTCTTAAAGGCGGGCTTGAGTGCGCGGAGTGCTTCGATGGTTGTGTCTTCGCGCGGGGATTCGTCTTTTTCGAAGAAGGTTGGGGCTTCACCTTTTTTCCTGGCGGGGATTTCTACGGGAACGATCTGCGATTTGAAACGGCATTCCTTCCATGCGGCGATGGCCTTGCGGTGAGAGTTGACGGCGAACTCGTCCTGCTCTTCGCGCGTGATGCCATATTTCTCGGCGACGTTCTCGCCGGTGACGCCCATGTGATAGTCGTTGTAGATATCCCAGAGGCCGTCGTTCACCATGGAGTCAATCACCTTGCCGTTGCCGAGGCGATATCCTTTGCGGGCTTGCGGCAGCAGGTAAGGAGCGTTGGTCATCGATTCCATCCCGCCCGCGACCACGATGGAAGCGTTGGCGGTTTGCACCGCTTGCGCGGCGAGAGCGACTGCTTTCAATCCCGAGCCACAAACCTTGTTGATTGTCATGGCACCTGTTGCGGGAGACAATCCCGCAAAGATGGCGGCCTGGCGGGCGGGATTTTGTCCGAGTCCGGCGGGGAGGACATTGCCCATGATGCACTCGTCAATCTGATCGGAGTTCAATCCCGCGCGCTTGACGGCTTCGCGGACTACGATGGCGCCCAACTGCGTCGAGCTCAAATCGCTAAGAGTTCCCTGAAATTTTCCTACTGCCGTACGACAACCGGAAATGATGACAACATCATCGAAAGCCGCCATTGATCATGCTCCCGCGAAGTTTCGCACCATCATTATAGATGCAGCAGACACGGAAACGATGAACTTCCACGGCATGGTGACTTGGACGGCCGCCGATCCCGGCGCGAAGAAAGTTCACAGGCGTGCGGAGCCGGAGTTGCGTTGTCTTCGTCCGCGATTACAAGCTTGCAACGTGTTTTGATGTACGCGAAGGTGAGATTTTGCGTCGCGCGCTCTTCTCATTGTGACTTTGGTACAGCATCGCCCGCCACATCGCATGCATTTTTTTCTTGACTTCATTTTTCATTAACTGAATACTTCATTTAGTTGCAACAAAACATCGTTGCAGATTTTTCCATGAAAATGGAAGGGAGAATAGAACCAATGGCAACCAAGAAAAAGGCAAAGAAGAAAAAGAAGCATTAAGAAAGTCAGTACGAAGTCAAAGGGGGACGCCAAAAGCGTCCCCTAAGTTTTTGCGCGGAAGTTTTGGGTGCGAAGTGTTTGGTACTTCGTCGGTCAGTCGAGCGATTTTCCCGCAGTGCTCGCAATCTTCGTCGCAACCTTCGGGGCCTGCTTCTCGCGAGCCGGACACAGGCCGCGAAACGCACAGAAGTTGCAGTAGAAATCCGGCTTGGGCTTGAAGTTGCCATCTGCGATGTTGCGCGCCACGGTCAACACGCGTTCTCGAGCCTGCTCCAATTGGAAGTCGGTGCGCTTCGAGATCACGGAGACGTTTCCTTCCAGGTTGTGAAACGCCAATTCGCTCACGCGGTATCCCCACTTCTCGTGAGCGGCCATGGCGTAGATGGAAAGCTGCAGGCTCTCATCGGCGTCCTCCTGCGAGCGAGCCTTACCGGTTTTGTAGTCGACGATGACCACGCTGCCGTCTGGCGCACGATCGACTCTATCGATTCGCCCGGTGAGCTTGGTGCCGGCGATCTGCACGTCGAACCATTCTTCCGTGTGCAGAACCTCCGCCGCGGGCGTAGAACGGGTTCCAGCGAGAAATTGTTTCAGGTGTTCCAGTCCCTGTTTCAAGTACAGGTCGCGCTGATAATCGTCCTGAATTCCGGCCGCGGCCAGATCGTCACAAAATAGTCGCAGCAATTCATCGTCAGCCTTAGTCCTGCTCAGGCGAATGGAGTCATAGTAGGTGCGCAACACGCGGTGCATGGACGCGCCGTACTGCACCGCCGCGTGGAGTTGGCGCGAGAGTTTCCATTCGCGCTCGAACTTGAACTGCAAGGGACAAGTCTCATAGGTCTCGATGGCGCTGGCGCTCAAGCGCGCGTCCAGGCCGTCGATTGCGGGGAGTTCAAGCCAGGCGGGTAAGCGGGAACCCTCGGGATGGGCTGAGTCGGCAGCGGCGGCGGCGATCTCGATCAACTCGGGTTGCGAAGGGAGAGCCGGACGCGCTCTGAGCCAGGGTTGCAAACCCGCATTGCAAATGAGTTCGCGCAGAAAGCCGGCCGGAGTTTTATCGCGGCCGATGCCTTGCTTGCCGTACATGTGGAGCGAGTCTTTGGCGCGAGTCATCGCCACGTAGAACAGCCGGCGCTCTTCCTGATCGTTGAGCGTTTTGTCATCGCCGGCGGCGGCTGAATCGGGATCGCGAAGCTCTCGGGGAAATTCCACCAGGGTCTCGCGATAGGAGAGAGGGAAGGAACCGCTGGTGGCACGCAGGATGAACACGTGGGAGAACTCAAGGCCTTTGGCGCCATGCGCGGTCATCAGGCGAACCGCGTCCTCGTCGTCGTTTGACGCCAGCGGTATGGTTCCTCCGGCTTCGCGAAAGTAGCTGAGGTATTCGATCCATTCGTGAAGGTCTTTCGTCCTGGTTGTGGGCTTCTGCTGCCAGTCGGCGGCAAACTTCAAGGCGGCCTGCAGCACCGGGGAATCGAGGTTGAGACCGAAATGCTTTCCGATTAGCTGCAGGGCGGCGCGCGCCTTTGCCTGCTTGCGGTCGACCTCATCCCGCGCCCGGCGCACGCATTCCAATACGGCCGGGCCACCGGCGACATCGCCTAGAACCGAAGCGAGGGGAATCACGACTCCATCTTTGGAATCTTTTGCAATGGCACGCAGCGCACTGCGAAGCTGTTCCGGATCTACGTTGAACTGCGGCAATGCGGCCACGCGAAAAAGACTGGCATCGGAGCCCAAGTCGACCACGGACGCGACGCAGGCAAACAAGTCGCGGACTTCGGGAGTATCGCTGACGTCCATGTTCTCGATGGAAAATGGAATTTCGTGTTCGGCCAGATGCTGCACCACATCATCGCGATTGACATGCGAACGGTAGAGGACGGCGAAATCCTTCCACTTGCATCGTGAGTGGCGGCGCGTTTCTTCGATGATGCGAACCACATCGGGGGCCTCGGCATCTCTGCCGCCAAACGAGATCGCCTCCACGGGAAAGGCGGGCAGCGGTTTGCCCTGCTGGTTGGCTTCTTCTTCGCGGGCCGATTGCAGCGGAGTGCGGCGATAGGCGAAAGCAGCGGGCTCGCCGCTGCGAAAGACGGGAGGATTTTTATCGACCACGGCGAAGGCGCATTGCAGAATCGGAGTGGTGGAGCGACGGTTCTTGCCGAGAACCACCAGTTTGGTCTGGGTAAAATGGCGGCGGAAGAGATGAAAAGCGGCGCTGGACGCGCCACGGAAACGGTAGATGGCCTGATCGGGATCGCCCACGGCGAAGATGTTGGCTTGGTCGCCGGCCAGCGCGGCCAGAATTTTGATCTGCGCGAAGTTGGCGTCCTGAAATTCGTCGACCAGGACGAAGCGGGCGCGGGTGCGTTCTTGCGACAATAACTTTTCGTCGCTGGTGAGCAGCTCGTGGGCCCGGGTGATCATGTGGCTGAACGTACCGTAATTGTCTTCGCGCAGCCAGCGCTCGGTGGTGGCGAAGACGCGGGCAATTTCCTGGCAGCGTCCGATTACTTCTTCGTCGGTTAATTTCTCTTTCGATTTCGCTACCCGGGGAACCGGAGTTTCGCCACGCTCCAGACGCTGAACATATTCGGCGTATTTTTCCGGTGTGACCAGTTCGTCGTGGCAGCGAGAGAGAAAACCCAGAAGATCGTTGAGAAACTGGGCTACATTTGCCGCCCGAATGTAATGTTCGAGGCGAAGCTCGTGGATCCGTTTGCGGAGATAAATCCAGTAATCTTTTTCGTCGAGTAAGCGGAAATCTTTATGGGCGCGCTTCAGCAGGGCGAAGCAGTAATCGTGGAACGTGGACGAATGAATTTTCCTGCCGAGGAGTTCGCTTACCCGTTCACGCATCTCGGAAGCGGCAGCCACCGTGTAGGTGAGGGCGATGATTTCCTCCGGCTTCGCATGTTCTTGCTGGACGAGGCTCGCGATGCGGTGAATGAGCACAGAAGTTTTCCCGGTGCCGGCTCCGGCCACGACGAGCATCGGTCCGCTCACATGCTCGATGGCTTCGCGCTGGCGATCGTCGGGGAGAAATGGAGTGGAATGAGATTGAAGTTTGGGCACAGCCATTGGGGCTCAGAATAACACCGCGTGGGAGAATCCGCGGATCGCGAAGCTGTGCAAATCGGGTTGTGCAAATCCGGCGGTACTGCGTCCTTCATGACCTTGACGACCTTACGTCCGTCTTTGGGGCAGGCGCAGCGGGGGGGTGTTTGCGAATCGGTTCTTCGGTACGTTTCCGAAAGAGCGACGTTGAGGCTTGGGTTGAGAAGCCAGGATCGCACGGTCAATGAGTGTGTAATGGCCTGTTAACAGCACTTGTATGCAACTAGCGGAAAACTCGCAAAGACGAGAAGAACCGTACGGCGTGTGATCGGTACAACAAAGCGAACTGCCGCTGAAAAAACCCGAGTGAGTTGGGCACCGTCGCGTGGCTTCCAATTCACTCGGCTCGTCCTGCGCTGCGACACACCTCTACAAGAATCCTGCCGTGCTTCGAGCGGGAATTACCGGTTGTCGGAGCCTTGGCCGTTATAGCCCTTTTCATATCCCTGAATGTAGGCCTGACGGTACGGCGCCTTGAACTGGTCCTTGCTGCCGAAGCTGGAACTGTAGCCGCGGTCGCCTTCCTTATAGTTATGACGCTTCGTCGCACGAGAGCTGTGCCCCCCCTGTCGATCCTGCAGGCCGTCGTTGGCGCCATCCTGAAAGCCGTTCTGGCTCGCCACGTTGTCACTGGGCTCGGCTCGGTCGCCGTAATGGGGATTCTGCCCGCTGGGATTGGCATCACGACTATTTTGGTAGCCTTGATCGTATCCAGACTCATAGGCACGGCGATCGTCCGCATTATTGGGTTGTAGGCGATACTGGTGAGCCTGATTATTCGCGCGGTCGGCCTGCCCGTGGCTGAGGCCTTGCTGGTACATGAGGTTGTTCGCGTTGTCGTTGCGATTGGCCTGGTCTCTGCTCTGATCTTGCTGTGATTGAGCAGCGGCGAGCTTCGGCGTGACGAACGCCGTGACCGCTACTGCAAGGGCAAATATCCATATTGCTTTTCGTATATTGAGTTTCATTTGAGACTCCTGATTCGTGCTGTTAAGAACGTAGAACGCCCTCGGCATGAATTGCCGACAAGGACAGTTGGGAGATACAAGGACAACATCGTCCTTCATACGTGAGACGCGGCCCGCCAGCAGCCTACTAAAATATTAGCGGATTGGCTCGCCCGCCGTCTGAGCGAGATTGCTCACATTTTTGGCCAGGCGGGTCACCCTGTAAGACAGCGCCGATTAACGGCCATTTCGAGTCCCAAGCACCCGAGCTTAACGTGCTCCCGGCGGAGAGTGAAAAGCAACCTCCGTCGCTTCGCCTGGATCGAAGAACCATTTGCACTTGACGGGCGGGCGCATCGCTCAGCAGCAAGTCCTGAATGCGCCGATTACTGTTGAAACATCCCCACTACACTCATTGACCTTTTCGGTCATCGTGTTCACACGGTCTTGCTCTCTACCAACTTTCCCAACCACACATCGATATCACCCCGGCGAAAACGCACATTCCCATTGATCTTCAGAACAGGAAATGGGGTTGTCACGCATGGCCCCAACCTCGCCGCGATGCGTGCGTCACAATGGCGAGGTGAAAATCAGAGCGAGGACAGCATGGAAGCGGCGACCGCGACGGCGGCGATGGCGGCGGTTTCGGCGCGGAGAATGGTGTTTCCCAGCGAGGCTGAAATCCATCCGGCCTGCTGGAACGATTGCAACTCGTCTTCGGTCCATCCGCCTTCGGGACCGATGGCCAGGGTAATTTCGTTACCGGCGGCCTCCGGGTTCAGCACATCGCGGAGAAGAGCCTGCTCTTCCGATTCGGCGAGGACAATTCGCAGCGGCTGGGGTAGATTCAACGCTTCGGAGAGTTTCATGGGCGCGGCAATTAGCGGAGGTGCGGCGCGGCGGGATTGTTCTGCGGCCTGGCGGGCGATGCGCTGCCAACGGTCAACCCGTTTCACCGAAGCAGTGGCGAGATGCGAATCCGTACGGCGCGAGATCAGCGGGATGATGCGCGAGACGCCAAGCTCCGTACATTTCTCGATCGCCCATTCCATGCGGTCGAACTTATAAATTGCGAGGACGAGAGTGATCTCGGCCAAGGATNNATTCGGCCGCGGCGAACCGATTGGCCGGTGGCGATATCGAAATCTTCTCCGACGCGAGCGCGGAGCACGCGGACGAGATGATCGGCATGTTCACCGATGAGAGCGGCGCGGTCTCCCGAGACTTCGTCGGCGATCCAGCGGCGGCGGGTCATTAACTTCAGTTGCCAGTGGCCAGTGGCCAGTTTCCAGTTGTCATTTCCCTATTCTCACTTGGGGTGGCACAGATCATATAAACTCGGGTTTTGGGTCGACTGTGTCGGCGAGACAACTGGCCACTGGAGGCTGGCAACTGGCAACTGTTTTATCCGAACATATCCTTTACTTTTCCCAGTAGCGAGCGCACCAGNNACGTAGAGATCGCCTTTGCCGTGGCCATTCAGGACGGGCACGCCTTTGTTGCGAATGCGAAATGTGGCGCTGGGCTGGGTTCCATCGGGGATTTTGAGGACGTGCTCGCCTTCGAGCGTGGGAACTTTGATCTCCGCGCCCATGGCGGCTTGCGTTACCGAAAGCGGGACGGCGCAGTGCAGATCGTTGCCTTCGCGCACAAAGAACGGGTGCTCTTTTACATGCAGCACAACATAGAGATCGCCGGCCGGGCCACCGAACGGGCCAGCCTCGCCGCCGCCGGTGAATCGAATGCGGGTGCCGTCTTCGACGCCTGCGGGGATTTTCGCATCGACCGAGCGCTGCCGCAGAACGCGGCCTTCGCCTCTGCACTTGGCGCAGGGATCGGTGATCACGTTGCCCGATCCCTGGCATGAGGGGCAAGTTCGCGCAATGCTGAAGAAGCCCTGCTGATAGCGCACCTGGCCGCGGCCGGCGCAAGACTTGCACGTCGCAGGACCTTTGCCGGGAGCGGTTCCCGATCCGCGGCAGTCTTCGCAGGCTTCGTGACGGCGGACCATGACGCGAGTCTCCGTGCCGAAGACCGCTTCCTCGAACTCGATGGTGATGTCTTCCCGCAGATCCGCGCCGCGTTGTACGCGGCTGCGGCGACGGCCACCGCCGCCGAATGCATCTCCGAAGCCGAAGAACTCGCCAAAGATTTCCCCGAAGTCCTGGAAGACGGTGGGATCGAAACCCGCACCAGCTCCGGCCGCGTTACCGACGCCAGCGTGGCCGAAGCGGTCGTAGAGAGAGCGCTTCTCAGAGTCGGCGAGAATCGCGTAGGCCTCGGTGACTTCCTTGAAGCGCTCCTCCGCATCCGGATTGTTCGGATTGCGGTCAGGATGGTGCTGCATGGCAAGCTTGCGATAAGCGCTCTTGAGTTCAATTTCGGTCACCGTGCGGGTGACGCCAAGCACTTCGTAATAGTCGCGTTTTGCGTTCGTGGTCAGAATCGGCGCCTTTCCTTCAGGAGAAATAAAACCGGAGCCGGAGATTTATCGCCCGGGATTTTTTGCCACCCTCACCATCGCAGGACGCAGCAGGCGGTCTTTGAATTTGTAGCCCCGCTGCAATTCTTCGATCACCTGATGATCGGGAGCGTCGGAGGTTTCCACCATCTCGATTGCCTCGTGATAATGGGGATCGAACAACTCTCCCTTGGCCGCGATGGGCTGCACCGACAGCTTGGCCAGTGCGGTCAGCAATTGCTTGTAGATCAGGTCGACTCCGTTGCGGAACTCAGCCGCGTCGGATTTAACGGTGAGGGCGCGCTCAAAGCTATCGAGCACGGGCAGCAGCGGCTTGATTGCGTCCGCGGCAGCGTAATCGCGAAATTCCTGCTGTTCTTTGGCGTTGCGCCGGCGCACATTTTCGAACTCCGCCTGCATGCGCGCCAAGCGGTCCAGCAGCGAGTCGCGCTCCGCCTTTAATTTTTGCAACTCCGACTGCGGTGCGGATAATTCCCCGACCACTGCGTTGGTAGAGGTTTCCGTTTCGTTGTCGGATGCCGGGAGTTCGTGCTCTATATCCAAGCCGGTGTTTTCCGTTTCCGATCTGCCGTTTGTTTTACCCATATAAAAACGTGATCACTCCGATTCATTCAGAATTTTGTCAAACAGGCGCGCAATGTAGGAGACCGCCGTCATGGTGTGCTGGTAGTCCATGCGGGTGGGGCCGATTACGGCCAGCGACCCGACCATGTCGCCACCGGAGTGTGCCGGAGCTCCGATCAACACAAAGTTCTGCATGGAGGGAACCGTATCATCGAGTCCAATGACGACTCGCACGGCCTCTTGTTTTACGTCGAGATAGGCGCCGAGGAGTTGCGCAACTTTTTCCTTCTCCTCGAGAGTCTTCAACATCTCGTGCAGGCGTTTACGATCTTCCTGGCCGGTCACCAGGTTGGCCGCGCCTTCTATGAAAACCACTTGCGTTCCAGCTTCCGAAGCCAGCGCGCCTTGTTTGTAAAGCTGCTCGATGGAATTCATCAGGCGGTCGTATTCGCTGCGCTCCTGCTCGATTCTTCGCGCCAGTTCGGCCCGCATGGACTCCATGGTCCATCCCCGAAAATTTTCGTTGATGTAGCGGGCGGCGAGATCGAGTTCAGCTTGCGGCAAGTCGAGCCGCAGTACGCGGTCGCGCACCAATCCCGAACGCGTCACCAGCACGGCCAGAACTTTCTGATCTCCCAGCCGCGAGAAGTACACATGCTCCAGCGCATTTTTAGTTCCGCTGGAGGCGACGGTGACGCCGACGTTTCGCGAGATCAGGGAGAGCACGTGCGAGGTGCGCTCCATGAATTCCTGCACGTCGCTGATGCCGGCGAGCGAGTCGGAAATCATGCTCTCTTCCTGCGGGGCGAGCTTGGCGGGCGCGAGCTTGGCGCTGCCTGAAATCTGCTCGACGTAATAGCGGTAGGCCTCGGGAGTGGGAATGCGTCCCGAGGAAGTGTGCGTCTGCTCGAGAAATCCGGCCTCCGATAGATCGGCCATCACGTTGCGGATGGTTGCGGGGCTGAGACCTTCGCGGTTCGAGCGCGACAGTGTGCGCGAACCAACCGGCTCGCCGGTGGAAATAAAAGTCTCCACGATCGCGGTCAGAACTTCGCGTTCCCGCTTGCCGATATTGGGATCAGAGGGCATCTTGTGTGAAAGGGTCTTCGAGGCTCAAAGCCATCTGGGATTTCCAGCTCAGTAATCCAGCTAAGTAATTTAGATGCAGAAACTTAGCTAAAGACGCAAACGGCGCGTCCTGCTTGGATTCTAGGAACGCGGTGGGTTCCTGTCAAGGAGTTCGGCAGAGAGGTGGGCAGGCGCTCGGAATTCGAGCGTCCCCGTCACCCTAGCGATCACGCCGACGCTGGGGGATCGCGGCACAATTGGGCACAATGGAAAAAGGGCGATTCAAGATCGGCCCCAAACTATTTGGTGCGAAAGGGGGGACTCGAACCCCCACGGTTTTACCCGCCAGATCCTAAGTCTGGTGCGTCTGCCAATTCCGCCACTTTCGCAACGCTAATGGATTATACAAAGCGCGGGGGATTTCTCGACGAGGTTTCTGACGAGGTTTCTACCGGGGCATGCCACAGGCCGTAGTCGATGCCGGGCGGAGTAAGCGAGGATTACAGCGTTGCCAGGCGCGAAGCAGGCCGCACTCAGGGCGCAACTCTTCGCGGCAGGCTGCAGCGCTCACGCTCTTGGCGTGCGGCGGCTGGCGACGCGCCGGCGTTTATTGGACCGCGTTCAGTCCCTGATAGATGAACATGCCTAGCAGCACCAGCAGCAGCACGCCCGAGCCAGCGCCAAAAACCCACACCGGCTTGGTGAGGCGGTTTACTTTCACCAGCAATTCGGTCTGCTCCTGCTGCATATGCTGGCTCGCGTCGTCGAGATACAACGACTCTTCCTCATGCATGGTCAGCGTGCTGCGATAGATCAGGAGGATGATCAGCCCGACGGTGAAAATGCCCCACACCGTCGCCAGCCCAAGTAGCAAAGGAGTCCACGTCCAGGTCATAGCTACACCTCGAACAGATTGCAAGCTTTTTGGCACTCTCCGAAATTCCAGAATACGTAGGCCAACTACCGCATTTGAAATTCAGCAGAGTCCTAACGGAAATTATTATATCCCCACCGGGCAAGCCCTGCGGGAGAATCTGGCCTTGACCTCATCTTTACTGTGCCATAGCAAGTTGCGACTCTGGAGGCCGGAGGGCATCCAAGTAACAGGGATTGGTAGCTTAGTGGTTCATCGCCATGCGATTATGGCTGCCACGGCCCAACCCCTCTGGTATAATTTAAGGATTCCAGAGCCAAGGAGATATAAATGGCTACGACCACCGTCCCAGAAGTTACCAACGTTCCCGAAGTCAAGAAGGCCGCGCCCGTTACGCTGACGCCCAGCGCGGTTACCAAGGTGAAAGAGATCATGGGACAGCAGAATCCCGTGCCCGCCGGATTGCGCATCGGTGTGGTGGGTGGCGGCTGCTCTGGTTTCTCATATTCCATGCAGTTCGAGAATGCCGCCGGCATGATGGACAAGACCTTCGAAATGGACGGCCTGAAGGTGTTCGTCGACGCCACTTCCGTGATGTATCTGAACGGATGCATGGTGGATTATGTCGAAACCCTAGAAGGCGCCGGCTTCAAGTTCGAGAATCCGAACGTGAAGAGCACTTGCGGTTGCGGCTCGTCATTCAGTGTCTAAATCGCATTTCTGAAGTTTTGCTGCAGGTAGAACGGCCTCATCTCAGGATGAGGCCGTTTGTTCTTAGTGCTTATGGGATAGCACTGCTTACTGCGGTGGCGACGAGCTCGAGGGCGGTTGCTGCGGCGCGCTCGGCCCGCCGATTGACGCAGGGTTATTGTTGCCAAAACCATTATTGCCAAACCCCGTCGGCTGCCCGAACGGACTGCTGTTGCCGTTCGTATTCGTGCTGCCCGGCTGTCCATTCAAGGGCTGAGCAGAGAGTTGCAGCGCCGGCTGGTACGGGGTCAATATCAGCCCTCCGCGGTCGGTCGTGGGATCGTATACAAACTGCCACTCGTTGTACTTCTTCTTGTGATTGAACTCGCGAATCGTGTTGTCTTTGCTGAGGCTGGCCACACCCACAATCGGACCTCCGCCGAATACCTGGTTGTTTCCCTGACCACTCGCACCGCTCTGCGTCGAGCTAGCGTCCGGCGAAGTTCCGGTGCCGCTCTGCGATGCATCCGTTCCCGCCGGCTGATTCGTGCTGCTCCCACTCGATGCTCCAGTAGTCGATGCCCCACCAGTGGACGTTCCCGAGGAATTCGAGTTGCCGAAGCCGCTTCCAAACCCGCTGCTCGAACTGTTTCCGAAACTGCTGTTTGAACTGCTTCCGAAGCTACTGCCCGAACTGTTTCCGAATCCGCTGCTGGAACCGCCAAAGCTGGATGACTGCCCGAACCCCGAGCCCGATCCGCCAAACGCAGAATTGCCAGGGGAGTTGCCGGGTGAACTGCCAAGAGAAGACCCGTTCATCTGCCCCACAGTATTCGCCCCGGTGATACCTCCGCCGCCAATGCTTCCACTCATCGATAAGCCGGGGTCGCCGTAATGCAGCAGTTTGAAATCTTTCCCGGTCAAGGGGTCCTTGTACCGCTTGCGCAGGTAGCGCAAGTTGTTCGTGTTGTCCAGATCCTCGAGCCGCGTGGGATAGCGTCCGAACTTCTTGTAGTAGTTCCGAATGGAGCGCGAGTATTGCACTCCGCGATGGATCATTTCCTGTTCGCGCTCGCGCTGTAGGTCAAATTTAAGCGGAACAATCACTGCCAGCGCGACGATGCCCATGAGCGCGACCATCAGCAGCAGATAGAGCAGAACATAGCCCTCCTGCCCACGGCGAGGCCGAAGCTGTGACGGACGCGTTAGTGAAGCCGAAGCCATTGAAATTACGCAATCGACGAACCAAATTGCCCAATAATTTAGATGCCGGGGGACGGGCTCTTAAAATTGCCAAATTACAAAATTACCCAATTGCAAAATGCCCCTCATCCCTGCGTCAGCGGAATGCTTTGCGGCGGACCGCTGCCGACCACATCCTGAATATCCACCGAGGTGGGCGAGATTCGCACCACCTTGTAGCGCCGGTCGACAATTTCGCCTTCGCCGGCAATGAAAACATCTTCACCCTTGGAAAGAAAAGCTTTCTTCGGTTCTCCGGGCTGATTCGCGAAGCCGAAAAATTTCAGGGGAATCGGGGGTTGTGTCGCCGCAGCTGGTGGCTGATATGGCTTAGGATCGTTCGGGCCGACCGCGCCGGGAGCCAGCGGCGTGGGAATCGTCACCTCGGCCTGCGATACAAAAATATTTCTTCCCGAGCCTTCATACTTGACCTGTTCCGTCGCGGCCAGTTGCTGCAGATGCAGTGTAGGATCGAGGCTCTGTGGCGCGCGCTCTTTCTTGCCCGCTCCAGACCCCGAGCCACGATGTGCGGCCGGCCGCGTAAGCGCACTCTCCGGCGAGGCCACTGCTCCCCCGCTGGTTGCGGTAGATGCGATGGTGGACGACGACGGAATGAACTGGTAAGCGACCGCCAGTAGAGCTACGAATCCCAGCACTCCGGCCAGAATCGTGTTCCTGCGATTTTCGGTTCCCAGTTTCACTAGGTTCCCGCCTTCAAATACGTTTCGAGCTTCATTTGCAGCTTGATCGGTCCATTCTGCTCGCCGCCGAGTTCGACGCTGTTGATGATAAAAAACATGTCATCGCGTTCCAGGGCATTGATGAACTTGGCCAATGCAACGTAATTGCCGGAGAGATCCGCTTCCATCTCGACTGGCTGCAGATGGCCAATGTCCGCGTCTCCGGCCTTCTGTTTGATTGAATCGATCGTCACGCCACTCGCGACCGCAAGCTTTCCCAGTTGAACAAAGATCTGCGAGTCCTGCCTGGGGAAACGTTGTTTGTAAAAATCCGTGATTTGCCGGCTGGCGGTGTTCACTTTTTCCGGCAGATTGGTCAACGGTTCTACCTGCCGGGTTTTGGTCTGCAGTTCGCTCCACAAGCTGTTGAGTTCCATTCGCCGCGAGTCGGTCGAGCCCACCAGCGGCGAAAGCAGCACGACCACCGTCACCACATCCACGGCTATCAGCACCGCCAGCGCAGTCTTGATGTTTTTTCGGGTTTGACGCAGGTCTGGCATCAGAGCCCGCTCCGCTTGGGGGTTGCAGTCTTCGCGGCCGGTACCGGTTCTATCTCGGGAACGTACGTCGCGACAATGTTGAACCTGAACGGGTCTCCATTGGTTGAGGGACTGAAGTTCTCGTTCTCGATATAGGTCTGGGCAAAGCGTCGCGAGTCTTCCATGCGACGCGCCAGTTCGAGCGCCCGGTCGCGTGAATCGCCCGCAATCGACATCTTCAGCTTGAGTTGGTTGTCCTCGTCCAGTTCAGGATGAATCGAAACCAGGTGAACCCGCGCCGGCATCACCTTTTCCAGATCTTCCAGCACCCGCGTCCAGGAAAATGACTTGCGCTCGATCAGTTCGTTGAGAAATTGCGACTGATCCCGCGTCGACCGATTTTCCGGCCGATTCAAAAATTGTTCTGCTTGCTGCCGCTTGAGGTCGCGCTGCGCGATACCTGCCTTCAACTCGGCGATCCGCGCATGGTCGCGGCGCGCCGCATACCACCCCGAGATCGTGGTCGCGACCAACGCCAGCGTCAGGATAGACACGGCTGCCAGCGCCGTTCCCCAACGCAGCCAGAACTGCCGCGCATCCTCATACGGCTGACTGGCGAGGTTGATATCGAGACGCATAATGTAAACCAGTTGTCAGTTGCCAGTTGTCAGCCGCCAGTAGGTTTTGCCGGCAACTGGCAACTGGCGGCTGCCCTTAAGAAATCAACGCTCCCACTACCCCGGCCATTCTCCACCGCGGTACCGAGCCTCCGGTGCTCACTCCCAACTGCGATGAATTCACCAGTTCCTGCACATCCGCGCCGGTTTGTGCGCGCAGCGCCGGCGCCGCGCTCCCAGTGTCAGACAAGCCGGCTACAAATATCTTTTCGATGTTCAGGTGATAGGTATCCTGAAAAAATACGACCGAGGGATAAACGTCCTCGGCCAGTTGCTCGCCCGTGATGGTGACGCCACGCGTATTTTCCAGAGTGCGGAAAAGCTGCAACTGATCCGCGTTGAGGATTGCGATGCTGGTGGTCCTGGCATCCACTTTTACCACTAAAGTAGGCCGCTGCCCTTCGGCCGCGCCCAGCGCGGCCAGCATGGAAGGCAACAAGACTCCCGGGCTGAAACCCGCCTGCCGGAAGGCCGTTTCATAGTCCTCGAGTACGCTGGCCAGTGCGACCGCAGCCACTACGCGAACTCCGTCTCCGGTTTTGTGCGCATGGTAGGAAACTCTGGCTTTATCTACATCGAAGGGCAAAGATTTCTTCATGCGAAACCGCACCACACCGGCGGCTTCCTCGGAATCGGAAGGCAGGGTATCGAATTCCAGCAGCACCACCCGCACCGCCGCGTCCGGAACTACGGCGATCACGTCGTGCGATCGCCCGGCCACGCTGCTCAAGGTCTCTCGCACGGCCGCACTCACCGCCTCGCTCTGCCGCAAGTTGCCTTCCACCAGGTCCGGAACCACGCTGCCCGGCGCCAGTTCGCGGGCCGCACAGGCTTCCAGACTCCGGCCATCCACGCCGAGCCTGCCCACCAGCACGCGGTCGGCTGCAATTTCGCAAGCCAGTTTCGGTTTTGCCGAAGTGTTTCCAGTACTCATTTCAAGCCGTTCACTCGCTCCAAAATTCAACTCTTCTACAATTCAAACGCCCAGCCGCTGGAAATGCAATAGCTGGAAGGGATCAATCGTGGTCAGCAGCCAGTGGTCAGTGATTCGGGACTCAGTGAGCTAGCCACTGATCGGTGATCGCTGATCATCGATCACGATCACGGATCACCGGCCACTGCTTTTTACCGCATGGCCTCGATGAAGGTAACCTTATTGATCTCTTTCAACGTGGTCAGGCCGAGCCGGACTTTATCCAGCGCCGACTCACGCAGGAAACGCATTCCCTCGTCCCGCGCGGCGCGGCGGATTTCCGAGGTCGGCTTCTTGGCCAGAATCATCTCCCGGATGCGGTCGCTTAAATCCAGCAGTTCGTGAATCGCGGTTCGTCCGCGAAAGCCGGTTCCCGCGCACTCGATGCATCCCGGACCCTCATACAACGCCACCTTCGACCACTGCGCCGGATCCAGTCCACTGGCCTCCAACACGTCCGGCGGATAAGTCACCGGCGTCCTGCAGGATTCGCAGATCAATCGCACCAGTCGCTGCGCCAGAATGCAATTCAACGCCGAAACGAAGTTGTAAGGCTCGACGCCCATGTTCAGGAATCGTCCAATCACGTCAACCACGTTATTGGCGTGCACCGTCGTGAATACGAGGTGGCCGGTAAGCGCGGATTGAATCGCGATCTGCGCCGTCTCCGTGTCGCGGATTTCGCCGACCATGATTTTGTCCGGGTCGTGGCGCAAAATCGAGCGCAAGCCGCGGGCGAAGGTTAATCCTTTTTTCTCGTTGACCGGAATCTGCGTGATGCCGCG